>DATFNI010000555.1:0-4271 GCA_035266485.1 Balneolales bacterium | reverse complement strand
CAGCTGTTCAGGTTCTGCGATCGGATCAGCGCTTTCCATACTGATGACAATCCCAATCGGTGGTTGCGGCTTTTTTGCCTTACCTTTCTCCCATTTTCCCCACTCACTGATGTGTTCTTCCAGCACCGCCGGGTGAGTGATCAGTCGTGCTTCTCCTCTGCGGCTAAGGGCATGATAATAGGCCAGTTGTCCCTGAGCAATTGCATAGGCCTGGGCCGGCGACAAATAATCCAGATCCGGCTCCATTGTGCCTGTAGACCGCGCCAGCAGTGTGGCGAAACACAACACCATGTTTGCCTGTCTCAATTCAGGCAGGGCAACTGTTCCCATCTCTCGCCCGGGTTCCGGCATCCCTTTTTCGAGTTGTCTAATCTCCTGAACCGGCAATTCCAGGTTCCGATTCCACTGCAAAGCGTTCCAGGCCAAATCCAGATGAGCATCAATAATGATCACTAATGGGAAGATTTATAATCAGAAACTATATCTGATTTTTATGATTGTTTAAAGTTTCTCCCGGCATAGTAGCCAATTTCCAGGGAATATTACAGAGGTGTGCTAATGATTTGATAGCCAATATATTGTTACTGGTAATCCTAAAGATTACTTGGCCTGAATTCGGGATAGGCCAGATAATATTTATACCCGGTTTCTTAGAACGTCTGTAGCTTTGGGCAAACCATTTTTTAACCCCTAAATCCCCTAAAGGGGACTTTATTCACGGGTAATTGATAGATCTCAAATCCTAATTTGCCGCATAAACAGAGGGATAATTTATTTTGGTCTCCCTGCCTATCCCTTCAATAAATCCCGTGCGATTATAATACGCTGCACTTCCGAGGTTCCCTCGCCGATTTCAAGGAGCTTTGCATCGCGCAGGAAGCGCTCAACATGGTATTCTTTGGTATAGCCATAACCACCATGGATCTGAATGGCATCGAGCGAAGATTGCGTTGCCGCTTCGGAGGCATAGAGCTTGGCCAATGCGGCTTCTTCGGTATACGGTTTACCCTGATCGCGAAGCCATGCAGCGCGCAGTACCAACAGGCGAGCAGCTTCATATTTGCTTTTCATATCCACGATCTTCCATTGGATCGCCTGATTTTTACCTATCGGCTTTCCAAATTGCTGTCGCTCTTTTGAATACTTGATCGACTCTTCCAATGCACCTCGAATGATTCCCACTCCGAGCGCGCCAATACCGACTCGCCCGCCATCCAGCACTTTCATCGTGTCATAAAATCCATGGTTTAACTCTCCCAACAGGTTCTCTTCCGGGACCTCCACATTGTCGAGATACAAGGCGACCGTATCCGAGGAGTTCATGCCAAGCTTTTTGATCTTTGGGCCATGAGAAAAACCCTTCCATTCCGATTCGACAATAAAGGCACTGATGCCCTTTGCTCCCAACTTTGGTTCAGTCAGTGCCAGGATCACAAATATCTTCCCGACCGATCCCTGGGTGATAAACATTTTTGATCCATTCAGAATCCATTTCCCGTTCTTGAATTCGGCAGTCGTTTTCATACCGGAAGAATCACTGCCGGAACCGGGTTCGGTAAGTCCCCACCCCCCCAACACTTCTCCACTAGTCAATTGGCTCAAATATTTCTTCTTCTGTCCTTCATTGCCGGCAATAGCAATGTGTCCCGAACACAAGGAAGTATGAGAAGCCATGGTTAATGCCAGTGATGCATCCCAGCGCGCGATCTCTTCCAGCGCCAGGACAAAACTGACGACATCGGTCCCGCCCCCACCATATTTTTCATCATGATACATGCCGAGCAGGTTCATCTCGCGCATTTGCGCAATCAGGTCGTGTGGAAATTTCTTTTCCTCATCACGCTCAACCACCCCCGGAGCGACATAACGCTCAACGAAATCGCGTACACTGTCACGAATAAGTTGCTGATCCTCGGTCAGATCAAATGATAGTTTTTGAGTCTTGAGTCCAGAGTCTTGAGTCATGAGTCACCTGCATATTTTACTTTAGATAATTTTTGAATCAATGCATATAACATTTTCTCTATCTCCTCGATCTTAACTAATGATTCTTTAAAGACATCCGAATCCAAATAAATAAGATTATTCGAAATTATGAATTGTGTTTCCAATTCATATGCTGATCCATACGCTATATTCAAAAAATGTTTAAACGCTAAGTCAGTTCCTCTGCCTGCACCTTCAGCGATATTAGAACTAATTGATACCACACTTCTGCGAATTTGAGAACATAATCCATATCTCTCTTCACTTGGATATGAATTGTTTACTTTATAAACATCAGTTGCCAGTGTTAGTGCCTTATTCCAAACTTTCAGATTTTTATACTCATGCATCGTATTCTCTTTTTATATGAATTGTTATATAAAAAGGATACTCCTTCGTCACTAAACTTACATTTAATCTCACGACTATTTTCACCCAAAATTCCAGTTAACACCCCGGCCGGTCTCCGGTTGGGGATAGTGCCATGTAACAGCACCCTGATCGCAGGCGTACATACAGGTTCCACATTCAATACAGTCTTCAAACTGGAAGTGCACTTCGCCTTCCTCGTCAACGGTATAGCAATTGGCCGGACAAACATAGGTCGTGCAGAGATGCGGACACGTTGAGTTGCAAATATCAGTATCTACATCGATATGAGGAGTAGCATCCGATTTGCCCTGATTACGGTAGTTAACCAGTCCAAGTCGTTCTGCAATGCTTAGTTTTTTCATAGCGTTGGTCCTGAGTAGTGAGTATTTAGTAATGAGAAATTGAGTCCGGTCTCACAAGTCATAACGATTTATAGCCTTTGAAGCCGATTTTCAGGAGTTCCCAGAATGAACTGTGTCGTTTGACAGCGCCTTTTAGCATGTCTTTTGTTTTCGTCGTTGGTTTATTGTCTATCGTAAAAAACTGACGGCCAAAGTCACATGCTATGTTCGGTACCTTGCTGAACATCGCAGGCTGATGGAGAAAGTGCACGGCGTTCTGAAACCCGCGCAGATCTTTCATCACATAACTGTCTTCCAGGGTATCACGATATGTTTTCAACGTTGCTTTGCCAAAATCATTCTTCTTCTTAGCTGCAACAGCCGTCTTTGCCGCCAGCACACCCGATGCCATCGCATAGTCCATACCCTGGATGGCCTTGCCGGAGTTCATCAGCAGGTTGGCCGCTTCGCCGGCTACCATCACTCCGTCGTCGTAAATTTCTCTGGGCATGATGCGCATATCCCCTGTTGATACAACATGTCCCGAATATTCAACCACCTCTCCACCTTTGATCATATCGCGGACGGCCGGATGAGATTTAAAGGCGGCCAGGATATCATAGATTTTCAGAGGCTTGACTTTGTCGGAATCGGGAGTGGTATCCCCGGAAGTCGTTCTGCGATCGACCGCCTTTCTAATATCGGGGTTTCCTCCTTTTTCACGGAGATCTTTCATCCCCAAAACCAATCCGAGTGAGATCGAATCTTTGTTCGTATACAGAAAACCACCACCTTCGACTCCGCACGTTGCTCCCAGTCCGATGAATTCGTTGGACATACCACTTAATCCGTCCAGTTGAAATCGGTCTTCCAATGTCTTTTGATCAAATTTGATAATTTCCTTGATTCCAGTGGCTACGTAATCCGCGGGTACATACTCGTCCTGCAGGCCAATTTGCCGTGTCAGAAGGTTATTCACCCCTTCCGCCAGAATCACACAATTCGCGTAAAATTTTTCTTCTCCGCTCCGGATACCTACCACACGACCGTTTTCCTTCAGGATTTCCTCCACCAGAATATCGTTGGCAACGAACGATTCTTCAGCGTAGTCACTCTGCATCACGGCTTCCTGCACCTTATCGGCAAGCCACTGGTCGAAACGCGAACGCAGAACAATCACACCCTTATAAGGTTTCTCCTCGAAATGTTCGGATTTGAAATCGATGGAAAAAGCGGATTGTTCATCGAGAAAACTCAGCCGCCGGTGCTTGATATATCGTTCAATGCCGGCATCGGTATCCTCCCAGTAATCCGGGACCAGCTCACTCAGTTGCGTACCCCACAGAACTCCGCCCGATACATTTTTAGCACCGCTGTATTCACCCCGTTCTATCAGGAGAAATTTCATGTTGTTCCGCGCAAGAGTTAAAGCCGCACCAAGACCGGCAATGCCACCACCGACTACGATACAATCAAATTTTTCGTCTTCCACCAAACTAAAATTATGAATTTTGAATTATGAATTTTGAATTGATCATCAAGTCAAAATCCGTTTCAATATTTATTTAGCTA
>DATFNI010000554.1:0-5106 GCA_035266485.1 Balneolales bacterium | reverse complement strand
AACTCCTAACCAAGCACACTCAAGAACAGGACCTTTGGAAAGAAAATGGAAGAATTATTACTCAAAAAAAACCGTACTATGAGTCAACCAAAATCAGGACGACACACGCTTTCGGGAGCATTATCAACATTCAAGCCCCGTTTGCGTGAAGCGAGCGGGGCTTTGTGTTTTTATGTATTCGAAATTTGCAGCGCTGAGAGCCTTCTCCGTGCAGTACACAGGTTTATAAGGTGTAATGTCGCTTAATAGTCGTAGTGAACAGAAATTGCACTGCTATTCGTGACGATGAGCCATGGTCTTTAATCTCCATCTTTTTAGCAGGTTGCCTGTCACTGTGCAAAGAACTCCTCCAGCTGTTCCTATGATTGACAATACCAAAATGAGTAATAAAAATCTGGGAAACTTACTTATACTTGCTTCAAAACCCGAAATTAAAAATGAGATAGCCAAGTGTATGATTGAGTAGTAATCCGGCAAGATGGGGAGTGCCTGCATATTCGAAATAGTGGAGCAATTGCCAGCCTGTTCTAATTGCGATGAGTGAACTAAACGGGATAAGGAGCAGAAGACCGATTAATGCTGCTGGTTTATTTTTCATGGCTATGGCTGTTACGTATAGGTATTCTTTCAGAATTGCGAAAGCCGTATCTGTAAACACCCATGCCATGAAATGCAGGTTATTACTATTGCTATTTTGTTCATTTTCAACACACAGATCATCGAAAGTCTGGATCATTGCTTCTCCGAAACGATCCCGGTGTTTTTTTCGGTACAGTCGTATCAGCTTTTGATACCGGTTTCGATATTTGCTGAAGGAATGTTTAGGATCCATAGAAAGAATATATATATATATATATATATATATATATCCGCAGCGGATATCAACTGAAAGTAAAACTCCTTGTGAAATATTGTTGAAAAAAAGTGTGTGATGGTCCCTGAAGCTGGAACCGGCACAGAAAAAATAGTGTTTTCGAACCATATGAAATCACTGACCTTCATTTGCATCATTTTTTGTGCAGTTATCATCTACTCCTGCAACAGTAACCCCGTATCAAATAGGCCGATACCCGCACACGGTTCGCAGTCAATTTCGCTAAAGGGATATGGGGCGAAACTAGACTCGACATACTTCAAAGTCTGGTCGGACAGCTCCTGGGAATCGTTCGACATGGACACAACCATGAGCGGAACAACATACGCCGTTCTGATTGATAATACCGGCTATGAATATTTCTACGGACCGAAAGGATATTCAGGATTTTGGCCCTATGGTGGAAATCTAGTCATGTTCGATTCCGTGTTGGCTGATCCACCCGACTCTATGACAGAAGGCAAAACGTATACCGAACAGACAACCTTTACTTCTCAGGGAATAAATTACGTTATAAAAGTTGAGGCGAGTCCCATAGACACGGCTACCGTCACTGTTCCATTTGGTACATTCAAAAATTGTATTTGGATTCAGTCAACCACATCGATATCCGGGGCCGGCCAAACGAATACAAGTAGCACGCAATACTGGTATGCCAAAGGTCCGTCTGACATTGAAAAACAGTACAGCACAGGAATCAACATCATGATGGCCTACGGTTCGGTTAATGGGCAGGTATGGGGTGGCGCTTCTAATAAGGCGGCTCCTGAAATCATGTATAAACGTAAAATGACTGCCTCACACCAAAGTTCAAATAATAGCCTGCACACATTATCGGGCAACGACATTAATTCTATGGCTCCAATGATCTTGAAAGGTGTTAATGTACGTTAATGACGGTTGACTCCAGGTATCCATTCTTATTGGAAATGCGGATGCAA
Source organism: Balneolales bacterium (assembly GCA_035266485.1). Lineage (GTDB taxonomy): Bacteria > Bacteroidota > Rhodothermia > Balneolales > DATFMH01 > DATFNI01. The sequence goes on along the minus strand of DATFNI010000554.1, from coordinate 3,291 downwards.
ATATGCGGATTTTCCCAAGGCTTTTTTGATGACAGATGGCGAACTCCGTTTTGCAACAAGTTGTAAATCCCATTGCCATATTACCTCCCGTTTAGTACGTTGTTTTTTTCTTTATTCTATACGGTATAGCCATTCGAGACGATAAAACACCGGATGGCTCTCAGAAAACGGTGTGACTGAAAGCTTAACGGGAGTATGCATATGAAGAGGAAGGATTTTTTAAAGGTTGGTGTGCTGGGTGGCGCGATGGCTGGTTTGGGAGTAGGAGTCAGTGCCTGTAAACCCGGGAAACAGAAAGCCGTAGCGAAAAAAGCTGAACCTGGTGATTTCGAGTTGGATGAAATCACGGTTGGCCAGCTGCAAGATGCGATAAAATCGGGCAAATATACCTCTGAGTCAGTCACCAAAATGTATCTGGACCGTATCCATGAAATCGATAAAAACGGACCGACACTCAATACGGTTATTGAGCTAAACCCTGACGCTGTTGATATTGCCCGTCAGTTGGATCAGGAAAGGGCGCAGGGCAAAATTCGCGGGCCTCTGCATGGCGTACCCATCATGATTAAGGACAATATCGATACCGCTGATAAGATGATGACCACCGCCGGTGCCCTTGCAATGGTGGGAAATATTGCCGGCAAGGATTCCTTCATCGCGCGAAAACTAAGAGACGCAGGTGCGGTGATCCTGGCGAAAACCAATCTCAGTGAATGGGCAAACTTCCGGTCAACCCACTCTTCCAGCGGTTGGAGCGGCCGTGGGGGGCAGACACGCAACCCCAATGTATTATCACGTAATCCGTGCGGTTCAAGTTCGGGTTCAGGAGCAGGGGCATCAGCGAATCTTTGTACGATAGCTATCGGGACAGAGACCGACGGATCAATCGTATGTCCATCTTCATTGAATGGCGTGGTTGGCGTTAAGCCCACAGTAGGGTTGTGGAGCAGGAGCGGCATCATCCCGATTTCTCATAGCCAGGATACGCCCGGACCCATGGCGCGGACGGTTCGTGATGCAGCGATCCTTTTGGGCGCCCTGACAGGTGTTGATCCCCGGGATCCTGCGACATCCGATAGCAAAGGTCACTCCTACACGGATTATACTCAGTTTTTAGACCCTAATGGCCTGAAAGGAGCCCGTATTGGTATCGCTCGTAATTTTAAAGGTTTTAATAAGGATACGGAAGATATCTTCGACGCATCCATCGAAGCCATGAAAAAGGCAGGCGCAGTAATCGTGGATCCTGCTAACATCGAACCAAAGGAAAAAGGGGGAGGGGATGCAGAATTTCAGGTTTTACTCTATGAATTCAAGGCGGATCTGAACAAATATCTGAAGACGGCCAATCCCGATATCAAGGTCCGGACTCTGAAAGATATCATTGAATTCAATAAGGAACACAAGGCCGAGTCGATGCCCTATTTTGGCCAGGATATCCTGATAATGGCAGAGAAGAAGGGACCATTGACCGAGAAAGCCTACCACGAAGCCCTGGCTAAATCACACCGGGTATCGCGGGATGAAGGAATCGATGCCACAATGAAAAAGTATAACCTGGATGCTATCGTGGCGCCAACAGCCGGTCCGGCCTGGACGACTGATGTAATTAATGGAGATCACGACACGGGCGGAAGTTCCTCGCCAGCAGCCATGGCGGGATATCCGGACATCACAGTCCCCGCAGGGTACATTTATGATCTCCCGGTTGGGATCTCATTTTTTGGATCGGCATGGAGTGAACCCAAACTCCTGAAATATGCGTATGCCTTTGAACAGGCTACGAAAGCCAGACGCAAGCCTGCTTTTCGACCTGACATCGGACTGCCGAAGCCGGAAAACAAGAATGCCTGAAGTAGTTAGAGATTTCCTGGGGAGATAGATCTGTAACCCGTTGGCTAATAAGGAAAAGGCCTGGTAATGATGTACCGGAAGCATGTGAGATTTTTTGTGTTTTGTCTCTAATTTTAGCGCCATTACGTACCGCAGGGAACAGTTCATGGGCAGCTTGCCAGCCGGGCGTCTGGTTTGTCGCAAAGTATTGCTGCTTTCTACCAGGATGATGTGGCTCTTCTGACCAATTCTCTGTTTTGTCCTCTTTTTAATCTCGAACTCACATTCAATAGGGCAGGGTGTAAAACGTAAAAAAAATCGTCATCCCATTAGGGGGGTGATCACCTATAGGTGTATAACATATAGAATAAGAAGACGGACATTGAAATAGTGGAAATAAGAGGTTTTAATCCGAAGTGATATGAGCTTGACGGTTATCAGGGCCGGTGACTGAAAAGCTCAAGGGAAATTTGATTTATCAGCGATGCTGGGAGATAGGACTTACAAAGGCGGAAAACCCCATTTGCTAAAGATCTTCAAACGGCCCCCAACGACATGAGAGGCCACTGGGGTGGCCGATTTGAGTCCGGGGAAAATGATTCGAAAAAAACTAAACCAAGCGAATCATTCTCCGGGCTTTTTTTTACTCAAAGTTTTTTGGGATGCTCAGAGATTATTCCTCCCGGTTATGATCGATTGGAATTGTTTTGAAACTAAATTCAGGAGGCCTTTCTCAAAGATGAAGGAAGCCGGCTGATTATTTTCTGTAAAGCACGGTTCACCATATCAGACAATGACGGCTCATATTGGACATCCAGTGACGTGATTCCACCAGATGTTCGATCCTCAATTTCGACCAGGTGGCGGCTAAGGCTGACAGCATTATCCTTCCAGATCACCTTCCCATTGTTGGACATCATCGTCAATTCTATGGTCAATTTCGGCCGGTAGCGTATCTGGTTGATGTATGGAGCTACATGATTAACGTCGATATTATCGGTTTCAAGATAAAATGTCAGATTCAATCCCGCATCGGCAACCCGGGCATTGGTTTTTAAATCGGAGCTGTGAGGGAATCCGTATGGACCAACCGGGATATCATTTTTTGTGGCCAGGTATCCGGCAGGCAGTAAATCGATCCCGATGGATTTAAAATTATTCTGTAAAGTCGTATATACGGAGTCCAGCTGCAGCTTGATATGTTTATTCTGCTCCGAATTAAAACTGCGGTGGACCTGGACGAGATCAGCGCTTGGAAATGCAGGCTGACTCAAGGCAATGATGAGACTGGCATAATTCCCGGAATTGAATTCGTTGGTATTAAAATGTTTCAACAGAAAATGAAAATCGGAAACAACAACCCGGGCAGGTTTTTGATCAGGATGTAACAGAATTTTGCTGGAACAGCCCGACATAGCGATAATCAAAGAAAATGTGAAAATGAATAATATCAGAGAG
>DATFNI010000553.1:0-8287 GCA_035266485.1 Balneolales bacterium | reverse complement strand
AAATTCAGATACGATTCCGCGGATCAAAGCCTCTATAATCGCCGGCAGCGCCAATAATCAGCTTGATACCGAGGAAATACACGGTCCGATGTTGATTGACCGGGGAATCATGTATGCGCCGGATTATGTGATCAATGCCGGGGGACTGATTAATGTGGCTAATGAGCTGGAAGGATATAACTCGAACCGTGCTCACGAGCAGGCATCCCGGATTTATGATGTAATCCTCGATATCCTGAACCATGCGGAGAAGCGGGGAATCCCGACATATGCTGCTTCGAATGAACTGGCTGAGCATCGGCTTCAGCAGATAGGGCGCATCAAGGAAATTTATGCTTCTAAAAGTAAGTTCTCCGGCCGTCTGGGGGAGTTAAATAGAAGCTGCTGAGAGAGCTGGCTATATAAATTGTTCGTTAATCCGGAGGGGCATTCTGAAATGATGCCCCTCCTATTTTGATCCCTCTCATCCCGAATTCAAAAGCCTATCTTCATCAACAGGAAGAGCTCATCTTCATTTTCTTCGCTAAAAGCCTTATATAATTCATCAACAGACATTAATAATTGCATTATTTAATGTTTGTAACCAAATCAAGCCTCAATATTAAGGCACGAAGCGGATACAAACATCAATTATCAAATATTTTAAGGTTTATATGCAGGTTTGGCAAATTTCATAGTCTCTGTACCAGAGATTGGCGTTTCATACCGTCTTGCTGGATAGCATGCGCTTATCTAAATAGAGAATTACTACAATCACGGCACATAATCCGATATCCCGCCAAAGGCTTGTAATTAGAGTGGTATGGGGGTCAAACGCACCAAAACAGCCGCAGTCACCGACAGTGGGATTGTAAATAAGCTGCCAGCCTATCACCAGGCAGAACGCGATCATCAGGACCAGGGAAATCCACAGGAATAGCCTTTTCTTCCATCCAATGAAGAGAAACACAGCAAGTAAAAATTCGAACCCAATGAAGAAGTAGACGAAGCCTTTTATGACGGTTACCGAGAAAGCCGGAAATAACACCATGAGAAACTGTATCGTCAGGTAGGGATTCACAAGTTTCCCGATGGCAGAGATCACGAAGACAAGGCCGATGAGATATCGCATTGACAGGGCCGCGTAAAAGGTGATGGATCGAGTCATATGTAAGTCATAAGATTGTAAGTGGCTCAGACAAATAAACGAAAAAAATCAATCCTTTTCCTTTGATGATGTGGGCTTGCTTGTATTTACCCAATCATCTCTTTGAAAATTCAAATGGCTCGTGAGATGTGCTTTTATATGTTTACCACACGCGACCAATCAATCCTTTCAGGTATAATCCTTCCGGGAAAGCCAAATCTACGGCATGGTCCGGAGCCTGGCTGAGCCATTCCATGACCTGAACCTCACGGCCGGCATCCAGAGCAGCATCGGCGACAATCTTTTGAAACAGCTCCCGGTCGACTTGTCCGGAGCAGGAAAAGGTGGCCAGCAGTCCGCCGGTCTCCAGCAACTGACAGGCCAGCATGTTGATGTCTTTGTATCCCCTTGTGCCATGCGCCAGTTGCGCTTTTGACTCTACAAACTTGGGGGGATCCAGGACAATTAGATCAAAAGTACGTTTCTGGTCGCGGTATGATCGTAAAACATCAAATACATTTCCCTGAACAAGTTCGTGTTTGTCGGGATTCAGGTTATTTAGCCTGATATTTGCATCGGCCATATCCAAAGCATCCCCCGATGCATCGATATGTGTTACAGATACAGCGCCCTTCAAATCTGAAACGATTCCGAAACCGCCCGTGTAAGAAAATGCGTTTAGAACACGCTTATTCTCAATATAACGTGCGACGGCCTGCCTGTTCTCCCGCTGGTCCAGATAAAAGCCGGTTTTGTGACCTTGCCTGACATTCACATAGAATTTTGTTCCATACTCCTCGATTATAATACGGTCTTCGGGTTCTTTTCCAGCGACTATGCCTGCGGTTAGCTTCAGTCCTTCCCTTGAGCGAACCTCGGAATCGGATCGTTCGCCAATGGAACAGCCGGGGAAAAGCTGGGCAAGAACATCTACAATCGTGTCTTTCCAATACTCCGTGCCGGCAGACAGTAGCTGGATAATCAGAACCTCCGCATAACGGTCCACAATCAATCCGGGCAGGCCGTCGGATTCGGCATTCACCACGCGCCAAGCGTTGGTGTGCTCAGGCAACCCCATCTTCATCCGATGATCCAGTGCTCTTTGAATACGCCGCTTGAAAAAGGACTCATTAATCTGCTCATCAGGATTAAAACTCCATATCCGGGCACGGATTTGAGAGTGCGGTGACCAGGCTGCCCATGCCAGCATTGCTCCTTTGGAGTCAGTCACAGCAACAGTGGATCCCAGCTCTGGTTTGCCTTCGACCTTTTGGACAGCTCCCGAAAAAATCCATGGATGACGTCGTTTGAGTGCTTTTTCACGCCCCGGTTTGAGAATAATTTTAGTGTCAGTGTTCATAAAATGACTTTTCCTTTCTCTGGTTATATTCGCCACGAAAGATACACGCTGTGGAGTTATCCACCTAATTCGACTCCTAAAGAATAGAACACAGATGACACGGACTTCGCCCGCCGTAGGAACAGGAAGACACAACGTAGTTTTTAGGCTAAGTTCTCGTCCGCAGCGGCTGTCCAAATGCGGATTAACAGGGACAGAAGAAGTAAAGCCATCTCCACAAATGAAGCTGTGGGAAAAATATTATTGACACTTAGCAAACCTTAATCATTTAGGATAAAGGAGCCCGGGAAATCCCCTTTTGAAGCTTACCATTGCTCAACTTTTTGGGGAACCCTATAAATCGTGATTAATTCGGGACGTTCTTGTGCAAATGATATAATTCTTATACTTTGTAACAAAAAGTACTTTGTATGAGAAAAGAACGGGACTATATCCAGGATATCTCTGAGATACGCTCAATGATGGAGCGTTCTTCCAGATTTTTGTCACTTTCCGGTTTGGCTGGGGTAATGGCTGGTATTTATGCATTGTTGGGGGTCTATATTGCCTATCACTTTTTTCATTTTAATCCCGACCAAATAGGTTACACCACCGAACAATCCGTCCCTTTTTCTTCTGATTTACCCAAAATTATCATCCTGGCCATTTTGATACTGCTGCTGGCTGTAGGCACCGCCATTTTTCTATCGTATAAAAAGGCCCGAAAAAGGGATGAAAAAGTATGGAATGCCACATCGAGACGGCTTTTGGCGAATATGGCCGTTCCTTTAATAACCGGTGGAATTTTACTATTAGTTTTATTGGTAAAAGGTCTTATTGGATTAATTGTGCCTTTGACCCTGGTGTTTTATGGCCTCGCATTATATAATGCCGGCAAATTTACCTACGATGATGTAAAATTTCTGGGTATGATCCAGGTGGGATTGGGATTGCTTGCCACCTGCTATATTGAATATGGTCTGCTCTTTTGGGCTATTGGTTTCGGGGTTGTCCATATTATCTATGGTATTTACATGCATCTAAGGTACGAACGGTGAAAAGCGGTGAAAGTATCTATCGATGGTTTACATAAGGCATTCGAGAGCCGCGTAAGGCTCGGTATTATGTCGGCTTTAGCTGTTAATGAGATGCTCGAATTCAATGCCCTAAAGGAATATCTGGATGTGACCGATGGTAATCTGGCAACACATATTAAAGCACTGGAAAAAGAGGAATTTATCGGCGTAAAAAAGTCATTTATTGACAGAAAACCCAATACCAGGTATTACATGACACAAAAGGGCAAAAAAGCGTTTGAAGAACACCTCAAAGTGTTGGAACAAATAATAAAATCACAGAAATAAATAACCGAAAGTCCGGGAAATTTTTTTTCTTCCTCACTTTGTGATACAAAGTACTTTTTTTAAAATCTACAATTAAGCAGCATGAAAAATCATCACCACACACACCACTTCTTACAAATACGGATCAAATGAAACTATCAACTGTCAATATCCACAAAAACTGTCCGGTTGTTGTTCGGATAATGAAAAATGTAACATTCCACATCCCTGTCCCAGACAATTACCCGGCGGCGGGCGTACTGCATACTGCATCAACTGGAGGCCTAAGCGATGTCAACTTCAGGTAACACGATATCACTTGAGGAGCAGATCAACCAATGGCGGAGCTACCTCCGCCGGCAAGCTATGCGCTCTGTAGAAATAACAGAGCTGGAAGAATATCTGCGTGAACAGGTGGCGGCTCTGCTCGAGGCAGGGCTCACCACCGATGAGGCATTCCTGGTAGCGGTCAAGCGTATGGGCAATCTTGATGATCTCTCAAGGGAGTTCGCGCGCGAGCACTCGGATCGCCTGTGGAAGCAGCTCGTCATAGTTCCTCCCGATTCCGGTGAGCTACAAACGAAGAGCCGGACAGATGCCATCGTCGCCTTCTGTCTTGTGGTGGCAACAGCCGTGGCCATCAAGATGCCGGCACTTTTCGGGATCCCGTTGATACAGAAGGACACCATCTCTCTCTGGTACGCCCGCAACATGAGTTTCTTCGTCCTGCCCCTGCTTGCCGGGTATTTCGCCTGGAAACGTCGTCTCGACAGCCGCACGCTAATATGGCTGGCCGTGGCGTTTATCACGGCAGCTGAATTCACCAATATCTATCCATTTGCACAGCAGGGTTCCACGGGGTTGCTCACGGTTCTGCACGTGCCGATCGCGCTCTGGCTGGCCGTGGGTATTGCATACGCCGGTGGCCGCTGGAATCAGGTCGGTAGCCGCATGGACTTTATCCGATTCTCGGGTGAGCTCTTCATCTATTATGTGCTGATTGCGCTCGGCGGCGGTGTCTTTATGGCGTTCATGTCAATGATCTTCAAGGCCATAGGGATCAACGTCGAACACTTCTTCCAACTGTGGCTGTTACCTTGTGGAGCGGCCGGGGCCGTCATTGTCGCCTCATGGCTGGTGGAAGCAAAACAAAGCGTGATTGAGAATATGGCGCCCGTGTTGACGCGTTTATTCACGCCCCTTTTCGCTGCCATGCTGGTCACGTTTCTGGGAGCCATGCTGTGGACCGGCCACGGCGTTGGCATCGAACGGAACGTGTTAATTGCGTTTGATCTGCTCCTTGTGGTTGTCCTTGGCCTTCTGCTCTATTCCATCTCTGCCCGTGACCCAAAGTCGGCACCGGGTGCTTTTGATGTGATACAGGTTGTACTGGTGATCAGTGCGCTGTTGGCCGACGTTGTCGCGTTATGGGCCATCGCTGCGCGAATCTCCGAGTTTGGCTTCAGCCCGAACCGCGTAGCAGCCCTCGGGGAAAACGTGATCCTTCTGGTCAATCTGTCGTGGTCGACTCTGCTCTACATCCGATTTCTGAGAGGGCATGGATCGTTCACGGATCTCGAACAGTGGCAGACAAATTACTTGCCCGTCTATGCTGTGTGGGCGACGATCGTCATCATCCTCTTCCCTCCAGTGTTTGGGTACATGTGACAGGAGCCGAGTGCAAGATGGGGCTAAAGTCCACTGCAACAGACACTTGTTTATTGCCGTCTGCTTTATCTGACGAATAAAAGGTCAGGTAAATAGGAACTTCAGCTCTATTCGTTGGGCGGTTTTGGGCTGGTTAGATACATTTTCTTATAAAAGAATTTGTTTATGATGAACACACAAAAGGGGAACGCCGGGTGAGCCCGACTACATACTATCAGAAGCAGCACATCCGCTCTATGGAGCAGACGATCATGTTCCGAATAGAAAGATGATTGTGCGTCTGTCTTCCCGTATGGATCCTCGCAAGAGAAGGACACTAATGGATTATAGGGCACTCATCCATCCAATCATTTTATCATCTATCTAAAATTACATGTTGATAACACAAATTATTTTAACTAAAGTGCTATTGGATTCAAACACATAAATCATTGATTATGGCAAATGCACTTTATGATCGGGTAAAACAGAAGGCTTATGACAGTTCTCGTCAGGAGGCGATGATCAATTTGCTGGTTGCCGCCGGGCATTATCGTCAATTATTGAATGAACTGTGTGGAAGCTACGGAATCACTCATGATCAATATAATATCATGAGAATACTTCATGGTGTATATCCGGAGGGATATCCCCGTTGTGAGATAATCGACAGGATGATTGAACGTACACCCGATGTGACCCGCCTGGTAGACAGGCTGGTCAAAAGAGGATACGTGGAACGTGTAAAATCTGAAACGGATAAACGGCTATCCGTAGCAAAAATCACTCAGGAAGGGAGTGATTTATTGGACGAAATGGATCCCAAATTAAAAAAGATGGTGAAGGAATTTTCAAAACACGTCCCTAAAAAAGAGATGAAGAAACTGTCAGGCATCTGCTCCCGATTGTATGAACCATATATCAACGAAAAAAATTCAACGTCGGAGTGATCAGGAGAACTTTTTAAAACTTGGTTGGTGTTACCAACACGAAATATTCATAAAAATCTTAAATCTGAAAGACGGGGACTAGTTATGGACGTATTTATTACTGGGGCAACAGGATATATCGGCCTTGCTGTTTCGAAAGCATTGCGAAGGGCCGGTCACGATGTGTTCGGACTGACCCGGAGCAAGGAGAAAGCCACTCTGCTGGAGGCCAATGAAGTACATCCGGTAACGGGAAGTATGCAAGAACCGGAATCCTATATGAAGGTGGCTGAATCCTGTGGCGTTTTGATTCATGCTGCGGTTGATTATCAGAACGATACTGTGGACCTGGATAAACAAACGGTGCAAACCATGCTTAAGCTGGGTGAGATAGGGGCAACACCTAAAACATTTATCTATACCAGCGGATGCTGGGTTGTCGGCAGTACTGGCCGGAAAGCTGCGGATGAAACGACACCTCTCAACCCCGCCCCAACAGTTGCGTGGCGTCCCGAGGTTGAACAAACGGTGTTGCAGTCGGCGTCTGTTAAAGGACTCGTTATTCGACCAGGATGTGTTTACGGTGAACGCGGTGGACTCACGGGTATGTGGTTTAATGGGGCAGAAAATGGCGGGTTATCGGTTGTGGGTGATGGCTCGAATCGATGGACGATGATTCACGTGGATGATCTCGCGGATGCCTACGTACGCGTTGCAGAAAGCGGATTAAGTGGTGAAATATTTAATATAAGCGACCGGTCCCGCTATACTGTCAAAGAAATGGCGGAAGCTGTGATACGGGCCGTTTCTTATAAAGGAAACATCAAATACCAGCCGCTCGATGATGCAGTGAAGCAAATGGGTCCCATTGCAGAAGCCCTGGCGCTGGACCAACATATTGATGCACGGAAGGCCGTTCGTTTATTGGGCTGGGAACCCAAATTCGGCGGGTTTGTCGACGACGCCGAAACGTTTTATCATGCCTGGAAAGCGGCAAATGGATCCTGATCACAATAGAAACATTTCATGAAAAACTATATATGCGTTACCTGTGGCAGTCAGTTTGCGGCGACTGACGAACCACCAGAGTATTGTCCTGTCTGCGAAGATGAACGCCAGTATGTCGGTTTGGGCGGACAGCAGTGGACCACGCTTGATAAACTGGAACAGTCTCACCGAAACAGTTTCAGAAAGAAAGAAGATGGACTGATGGCCATCGGTATGGAGCCATCTTTTGCGATTGGTCAGCGCGCATTAATCATACAGTCCAAATCGGGGAATATTCTGTGGGATTGCATCCCTCTTATAGATGATGCCACTACTGAGCTCATAAACGGAATCGGCGGGCTGAAGGCAATCGCTATCTCTCATCCCCATTATTACACAACCATGGTGGAATGGAGCAAAGCATTCGGTGGCATCCCGGTCTATCTGCATGAAGCTGACCGGGAGTGGGTCATGCAGCCCGATAAATGCATTCAATTCTGGGACGGGGAAACGAATCCGCTCTTCGACGATATTACGTTGATTCGTTGTGGTGGACATTTCGATGGTGGTACGGTGCTGCACTGGCCGGATGGTGCGGGCGGAAAGGGAGTCCTGCTCACTGGTGATATCATTCAGGTTGTGCCGGATCTTAAACATGTAACCTTCATGTACAGCTATCCCAACGCAATACCGTTGTCTGCAAATAACGTGCAACGGATTGTCGATTCGGTGGAATCGTACACCTATGATCGGATCTATGGAGCCTGGTGGAATCGCAATATCTATACCGATGCCAAACAGGCAGTGAAAACCTCTGCGGAGAGATACATTAGCTCAATAGCATAAATTGGTATCCAAAACCGTTGAAGGTTCGATGAAAGTCTTGTAACATAGGCTAAAATAGAATTGTTTTATG
>DATFNI010000552.1:0-3006 GCA_035266485.1 Balneolales bacterium | reverse complement strand
GATGACCTGAGAAATGTGTACTTTTGTTCATAGAGGTAAGTTGGGTTTGTTGGAAAACACAACTTAACCAAAAGAGGGAAACTCGAACGGGTTTCCCTCTTCTTTTTTATCTTTTACCGGACACTACTGATTTAAAATTATGATTCCGTCCGTTCCGGATAAAAAAACAGGGCTCTCGATGTTCTTGCTCACCCTGAAATTTGGGCAGGACACATTGCTCATGCACGCATCTGCACCTTTCCACAGGCATATACCGTACCGGCACAGCATGGGGGACTGGATTTTCTACCAATGGGTTATCCCTGCGGGATGGCAACTGACTGCGGATGATTTTTGGGAAACACGTTTACAAATTGGATAGGACCATGATCAGGTTCTCCGGTACATGCAGGTCAGTCACAGATCGTGTTCAATCAAATCGAACGGCAGGCCGTGCTCGTCGTGGGTGGATTCATAGGGTCCGGTGGTGGTTGTAAAGCTTATTCTGTCGCTTCGGTACACATCTTCAGAGTATTGGAAATATTGTCCGTCTCGTGTTTTGATTAACCGGCGAACCAGTAGAAGCGGGGTTCCGACCGGGACATTTAGCAGCTCCTGTTCCGACTGAGTTGCGCTGATTGCTTCGATACTCTGCGTGGCATCCCCGAGACGTATGGGGGTGTGCTTGTAGAGAAGCTCGAAGATAGAAGAGTTCTCGAGATCGAAAGCCAGTAGCGGACGGAACAGATTGTATACAAAGAAAGATCGTTCTATAATCAGCGGCTGGTTGTCGCCGAAACGCAACCGTTGGATCTTCACGACTTTCTCATCCGGATCAAGATTTAACAGCTTCGCAACCCTGCGTCCAGGCTGCCGCGTGGACACCTCAATCAGTCGGGCGGAGGGTCTCATATTGTGTTTTTTCATCAGCTCCGTGAATCCGGTCAGCCTTTCCGGATCCTGTTGAATTTTGTAGTAGGTGACAAATGTCCCCTTCCCCTGCTGACGGACCAAATATCCTTTTTGAAATAAGAGCTTTACGGCCTCACGGATCGTACCACGACTCACCCCATATCGTTCAACCAATTCCGTATCACTCGGAAAACGGTCCCCCTCCTGAAACTTGCCCTCCCTGATATCATCGAGCAAATCCTCGAATATCTGGTAGTATTTGGGTACGAGATTAGGTTGTTGGATATCCATGAAGCGGGCTAAACATATAGTTGTCTATACATCTAATCTATTTACAAATCGGGCGAATAGCAAAAGCAAGTCTCATCATATCATCGTTATGGATTCAGGAAGCGCATAAATCGTCGGCGGAGAGGCGGCTGATACGGCATATCGGGATCCATCTGGCTGATCGATCTCACATTCTCGACCGTATAAAAGGCTTTGGGATTGAACTGTTTGATAATCTCAATAAACTTCTGGATTTGTGATCTTTTGACCACTGCGAACACGATATCGACCCGGCCGGCGCTGCCATGCCCTTCTATGGTGGTAACCCTGTAATCCTTTGAAATGAGGTTTCTGATTAGCATTCCGGCGGGTCTGCGCGTTATTACACGGATGATCACATGTCCCATTGCAAGCTTTTCCTCGATGATCATACCTACATAATTCCCGGTGGCAAAACCGGCTGCATAGGCGAAATATCCGATTGTATTGTGCAGATTTTGAATGATTTGACTGATCGCAATCAGCCAGATCAATGCCTCAAAAAAACCTAGCAGGGGCGCCATATCTTTTTTCCCGTTGATCACAAAAATGACCCGAAGAGTGTCGAGAGAAACATCACAAATGCGTGCGCAAAAAATCAGGATGGGTATTATTACCCAGACAAAAATGTCGTGATTGATGAATGACATGAAGACGGAATTTTATTACTCGATTCAACTAAGGAATATAACAATCATAACCCCTTTAGTAAGGATCCCGGCTCATCAATTTATTGAAGGTAACCAATGCTGATTAAGCCATAATGCCTTAATACCAATAGGAACCATCACAAATACGGATTTGTTCACCTGTCATATTTCGTATATTCAGACCAATGCCTTACACTTTCATTAAAGTGTAGCGACCGCAAATAAATCTAAAACCAATTTAGATTTGATCTATGTAGTATAATTGATAGAATAGCGTGAATTTTCATAACCATCCAAAAGGTGTAATCTTATGAGTAACGAAAATATCACTCGCAAGGATTTTTTAAAGAGACTGTCCTTTGCCGGTATCGCCGGACTGGGTGCCACCTCACTATTGGCAGCATGCGGCGGGGGCGGCAAAAAAGAAGCCAGTAACCAAGCCATGCAATCCTCACAAGCCGGAGGTGACACAGCCAGCAAAGCCGAGTCAGGTGGCGAATATGCAACCGCGGAAGGTCCATGCAGTGATCTCAGCGGTGTCCCCGAACAAGATCAGAAGACCCGGAAGACGCTGCAGTACACAAATAAGTCACCTTATCCGGATAAACATTGCAGCAATTGCAATTTCTTCCTGAAGGATAAATATGGTGACAAATGTGGTGGTTGTCAGCTCTTTAAAGGGCCCATTAATCCCAATGGACACTGCACATCATGGACTGCTAAAATGTCCTGATCCATTTCAAGATCTTTGTAAATCCCAAGCCCCTGGAACTCCTTCAGGGGTTTTTTTTATGCCTTTCTCTTTTTGATAACAATCATTACAGAACGCTAATTTACAATATGCCGGATAGCTATTTAATCTACCGAATCACCGTTTTCTTTCATTTGACCGCATCTCATGCATTATTCAAGTCAGCGGGCTTACTAATATTATCAATATGTAACTTGATCATCATCTGAATATTTGCAACCATTCAGTGAATTGATTACCCCCCATCTTTAATTAACAATCTGCTTAAATGGTGGTAATATTTTGATCATCTCTGATACACAAATTCATTAAGAGTTACACGAAGTGTATGCTACCCACTTAAGTAGAACCTAATGTTTAACGATAAAATGTTGAAGCAGGTTATCACAATTCAATCAAATCTTA
>DATFNI010000551.1:0-5492 GCA_035266485.1 Balneolales bacterium | reverse complement strand
AATAAATAGAAAATTAGGTTATTCAAAGGTGGTTTTAGATACATTCTATGTCAGTAACTACGGATCAGATGGAGCAGGTCTGCATAATTTTAAAATACCAGATCCCATTATATGTACAAGTGGTTACAGAATAGTAGTATCGATGTACGGTTATGGAGTAAAAGACACAACGGAAAGTTTTAGTATAGCATTACCTAACCACAGGGATATAGGAATCAAAAATTTCAGCGATAGTGTTCTATATGATAATAATGTCTATCCATTGTATATAAAATATAGAGTTCCGGCCGATACAATTTCGGTTGATCTGATCAGTAATGATACAATGCAAACAATATACAGAGGTCTATTACATGGTAAGTTGTTTTTCGAAGGTCAAGATGTATATAACACTGTTTATTGGAAAATACCGGCAGGTAAATATAAGCCAGGGGAGTATTACATAATGGCATTCAACCAGTATGGGATGAGTGCGAGGACAAAAAGCTTTATTATAAAGAATAGAACAGATAGTATAATCTTTAGCCGTGGGTGGAATTTATTGAGCTATACAACGCACGGTGATAGTTTAAGAGCAGATAGTGTCCTTTCGACTAATATCGTTTATTCTTATTCCAAGGGCTATCGACGAAGCAATTATTTAACGAATGGTCATGGCTATTGGGCGTATATGACAAATGCTGACACTGTCAACTATAGACAGAATGATATTGATAGTATTCTTGTAAAGACTTATAAAGGGTGGAACTTGATTGGCAGTCCCTATTTTAATATCAATACATATGATCTTGTACAATATGGAGGGTCGCTAGAACACTACGTATATGAGTTTGATAATGGCTATAAACTAACACACGTGATGACTTCCGGGAAGGGTTACTGGATTTATATTCCATATCCAGGTTATCTACTTTTAAAGAGTATGCCATTAGAGAAAATGTCCGTCGGTTTTGATCTTGCAAAGTATAACTCTGTAGCATTTTCGGATTCAACAAATATCAAATCAACGATATATTTCTCTGATCATCGTGATAGCACGAATTATTTATTACCTCCAGAACCACCCGGAAATATGTTTGATGCACGATTATTATCAGATTCACTTATTTGCTATGATCAGAAAGTGAAGGTTCGATTGCAGGGTGCAAAAGGTACAATTCAAATGCGTATTAAAGGTAATGAACAAGACCTTTATAAAGTTGAGATATCAACCGGTGCAAATAAAAGCATCTATCATGTTTATGCAGATAGTACTTTGAGTATTCCTTCATCCGTGAATCAGGTCATAATCTATAATCCATTGCTCACAGATGTTAAAGATGCTCCGCGAACCCCGCCAGAGAGTTATTCGTTATCAAACAATTATCCAAATCCATTCAATCCAACAACTAATATAAAATATTCAATTCCCAAAGCTGGACATGTGCTACTTCAAGTCTACAATATGCTGGGTCAGCGGGTAGCAACACTGGTAGATAAGCAACAAAATGCCGGATATTATACTATCTCTTTTAACGCGAGTCAGTTAGCCAGTGGAGTTTACTTTTACAGAATTAAAGCTGGATCATTCGTGAAAACCCAAAAGATGATGCTAATTAAATAAAACGATCCATCAGGAATGTATTGAATCCATACTTGTTATTTCAAATCGAGTGTTCATGCCAAACGGGTCCATTCAGACATGAACCTCGGTTTCTTTAAAAACGGGATTTCATATCATCAGTCTGTAAACAAGATGAATTCATTATCAAACGTAGATAAATGTCCTTAGCACCTGGTAAATTCGCCATATTTATCCTTTTTGCGTGTTCTCTCATCACTGACTGCTATGCGCAAAGTTTTACCGATTCCATAAAAGTCAGTGATGGCCCTCATTCACAGACCTTAGTTTTTGGATTGGCTTCAGGTGCTACGGATGCCTACGATGTGAATTTCGATGTGCTTGCTCCACCACCTCCGCCTGCCGGTGCTTTTGATGCCCGTTTCCATACCATTACCGACGATTTTTTTAAAGATATAAGAGGTACAACGCAGGATACAACCGTTTGGAACATCCGTTTTCAACCATCCACCGGTAATCACATCACCCTGTCATGGACTCCGGATCGTTTGGGTGGCAATGGATCCGATACTCTGTCAGATACCTACGGCGGCACTATTGTTAGCGTTGACATGAGCAAAGTCGCTAGTTATGAGGTAACTAATACTTCAATCACTCAGCTGAATATAACGTTTGTGCGGGCTTCAAAAACAGCTATTGGTGATCTGCATAATGGTAATCCGCATAAAATTAAGTTGTCGCAAAACTATCCCAACCCATTTAACCCCACAACCAACATCCAATATACTTTGCCGAAAGGGGAGCATGTAACCCTAAAGGTTTACAACACCCTGGGGCAATTGGTTTCCACGCTCATGAATAAAACACAGGCTGCCGGATCATACACCTTAAACTTCAAGGCAAATAACCTCCCCAGCGGCATGTACATATATCGCCTCAAAGCCGGTAACTACACCGAAACAAAGAAGATGATGCTGATTAAGTGATTGGATGGTTAATTGGGTTAGGCGTCTGACGGTATCAAAGCGTCTGGCGCCATTTTTCCCGGGTGACCGATTTTTTTTAAAAAAAGTTTGGCTCTTTTTCTGCAGCAAATGTGAGGTGCAAGGAAGAGATAATAAAGATTGCAAAGCAGTTTTTAATAAGAATCTCGCTAATTGAAGTCAGTACTGTGTTGCCGGGTGGCTCTGCCTTTTTATATCACAGCTCCTATTCCCCCGGGCAGGGTCTCCGGTTGCACGGTTTTCTTATAACAATTTCAAGTGGTTGCTCATCCTGCCGATAATTTTCATATACTTTCCATCAACTAAAGGGCAGAGGTCATGGGGAAATTTTCCAGAACTTATTCGTTGCTTAAGGCTTCATGGAACATCCTGAGAGCCGATGAGGAAATACTGATCTTCCCGCTGTTGTCTCTGGTGGTTACAATCCTGTTTTATCTGCTGGCCTACCTGTTTTTATTCCCATCATTCTCATCTTTGACGAATCTGAGGCAGCTTGAGATCTCAAATCACCTGGAATATTATGCGATTTTGTTTGTCATCTATTTCTGTAATTATGTAATCGTCGTCTTCTTCAATTCGGCCGTTGTCGCTTGCGCCTATGTGCGGATGAATGGTAAAAATCCCACCGTTTCATTTGGATTTCGGGCTGCATGGTCGCGTATTCACCTGATCATTGCATGGTCTCTGTTTGCCGCTACCGTAGGCTTGCTGCTTGCTATGGTCGAAGAGCGCCTCGGCAAGATCGGCAGGTTGATAACAGGTATCTTCGAGGTCGGATGGGCCCTTGGCAGTTTCCTGGTCATACCTATATTTGTGGTCGAGAAGAAAGGACCCTGGGAAGCATTCAGCGAGTCGACGAAACTGCTCAAAAAGACGTGGGGAGAAAATCTTATCTCAGGTGTCAGCTTTGGGTTAATCAGTATCATCCTGGTCATACCGGCGATAATCATCATGCTTATCATTACCTCCATGGCCGGACCCGGATTTGGTTTGCCGGTAATTATAACGGTGATCTTCTATTTCATCATGGTTTCCATGCTCGTCTCTGTGCTTAAGACCATTTTCCAGGTGGCATTATACCAATACGCCAGGACAAATCGGGTGCCTTCAGGATTCGATGAGACCGATTTGCCGGGTGCTGTCGGATCAAAATGGAGTTGATGATTTGGGAAGAGGAAACCACAGAGGGAACAGAGAAGTCACAAAGAACACAGACAGATATTAAAACTGTGATCACTGTGTAGTCATCTGTTAACACTGTGGTTACGCAAAACACTGAGCTACAAATATCCATTAACGACCCTTTTAATTCCTTGTTTAAGTAGGGTAACGTTAAAATTGATGAGTAGGCCCAAGTGCATATTGGAGAGCTTCAGGTAGGTCAGAACCTGAGCCAGATGAATTTCATTTAACGCATCGACCGATTTTATTTCTAAAATAACTTTGCTTTCAACCATCAAATCAACCCGATAACCAACATCAAGATGAACGCTATTATAGACAAGAGGTAAAGGTTTTTCTTTTTCAGTGATAAGGCCCTGTTTCGTTAATTCGTAATGCAGGCATTCTTTATATGCAGATTCAAGCAATCCTGGTCCCAGAGCCCTGTGTATCTTGATTGCGGTAGCTATTATTTTACCGGTAAGTTGGTTCTCAGTCATGACATTCCCCAATGAATAATAGTTAACATATATTTATAAGAATCTTTAAAACACAGATCCTTACAAATTATCGGATAAAGAACCACAGGGGGGCACAAAGAAGTCGCGGAGAACACAGACAGATATTAAAACTGTGATCACTGTGTAATCCCCTGTGACCACTGTGGTTACTCAACAAGCTGCAGGTATCTATTACATACCTTTTTTAATTCCTTCAAATACAACTCATATGGGTTACGTCCATTCAGTTTAATGGAACGCTTAAAGCCCTTTATGGCTTTGTAGCTGGAGGTTACAGTCCTGAGTATAGAAAGATGCTGTTTTATTTAGGCTTCACCGTACCAATGCAAAAGGTTAAGTAGCAATTTATCATCTTATATTTCCATATTAGAATCAGACTGGTTGCCACTTCCGAGATGCAAAAATTTACCTCATGAGATTGCCTTCGGCGTACATAGTTATTCTATTCATAACAGTTGGTTGTGTATGTATTGGATGTCAGCCAAGACATGTGGTTACGATCATGCCGGGAAGCCGTTTAGGGGAGGTTTATATGGGCGAAACAATCGATTCGGTAATGGCAAACATGGGAAAACCGCAACTTGGAGATGCGGCAATGGGGCATGCGTGGGGAACATGGCTTGATACGGTGAAAGTTGACCATCGCGATACAACGATTTACAGGACGGATGTCTATTTTGTGGTGACCGGCGAATATCTTGGAGGGATTAAAACAGTGCATCAAATTCGAACAACGAATCCTGATGAATATACAAGTGGTGCCTTACACGTTGGATCAACACTCGATGAAATCAGACACGTGTATCCACACATCCGGCCGGCGGCATGGAGGCCGAGGAAAAACAGGCGTGATTCTGTGATTACGTATGATGCAATCTCACAGGGAATAGCCTTTGATATGGTAAACAGCACCAAAAGAAATGAGGCAGGCCGGATTTACAAGGTGTGTGAGGCCATCATAATACATATTCCGGGCAAACCAGCGAATGAAGTCTATTTGCCCTTATTCCCCGGAGAACGGTCGCTTATGAGAGGCAGGGAAGTACCGGATTCCCTGAATTCACAGAACGATAAGAAAAGATAAGGGCGTCGTTTTGAAGAAATTTTTTCTCGTTTCTCAATCGTTTATGTAACCTGAACGATTTGCTGATTCGGCGCGGACGAGATCCTATGCTGTCCCGCTAGCGGGACAGCATCAGGATGACATTTTCTATGGTTAGGGTCATTAATCATATGACCTGAAGA
>DATFNI010000550.1:0-4614 GCA_035266485.1 Balneolales bacterium | reverse complement strand
TACCTCGAAACTGACATTATTGACGCCAACGGTACATCCGGTTTTTTCGAGGATTTCATCCTTACCCAAGCCCTGCCGGACCAACTCCATAGCCCTTTTTGTCTTGGTACCGAATATCTTATAAAGATTTCTGACTTTTATGGTTTCCATAGTTTTCTGACTAACCGTAATTTCTGGTATTGATACTCGCTAGAAGTAAAAACCAATGTTGATATTAAACCTGGTATTCCATGGTGCATCCGCCAGACCGGGTCCGAGTCCCGTCCCGAAATTTCTGGTGAGCCACGGATGGTTTTTGCCTGAGGCAATGTCGAAATAGGTATAAACATCGCCTGCCGTTACCATGAATCCCAGAACATTAAACTGAGTATCGTGGTAATTTTTATGTGTTTTTGCTACATAACCATAATCGTTATAGAAGGTTAGTTTCGAAATAGGTCCAAGGTTTACGGGCAAACCATAACTCAGACCGATGACATAAGTATTGGCCTGTGAAGCTACTTTGTAAGAAGAACCATAGGCCCCCATATAGACATACGGCGTCTTTTGTCCCTGGTCGTTGTATGCGTCATAATTATAATACACATACTCTGTCTTCAGATTAAACCGGCCATAATTGCCATTGAGATGAATGGAAAAAGCCGAACGGGTACCGGTTTTGTGATTATGAATGTTGTGGATACCTCCAACCAGGCCGGAAATCCCGATCGTAGAATTCCCCAGGTTTCCATGATCGATTGTGTATGCCACCCTGGCGTCGATGGTGTGTCGTTCTTCGTTGGATTGTCCGGTGACGGGAATGATATCATATGAATATCTGCCGGACCCGCCTATGCCGTAAGAAGCTTTTCCATTTGCCGGGCCGGATGGCTCCGGCTGAACCAGATAGGCCAGCATAACGGACCACTTATTCTTTTGGTAGATATATTTCAGGCCCATATCCCAGTTGTCTTCCAGGCCAAAATAGTAGGGAATCTGAAACCACCAGCTGTGGGATGTATAAGTGAGATTGCCAAACGGTACCTGGGTGACCCCAAGCTGGATGCTGGATGACTTGGAAAAGTGGTATCCGAAATATCCTTTTTTGATGAAATTCGTGTTGAAGGTCGGGTAAAACCGGTATTCAAAAACGAGATCAATATCATCGTAGCTACCTGTGACATTGATGCGCCACGTATCAAAGGTCATCTGGTAGTCGTTCTGAGTCATTTTTCCTTCGTAGTCTTTGATAAAAAGGTTGTACCGAAGTGCGCCGCCGATTTTAAAATGCGGATCAGGATCCTTTTTTTTCTTTTTCTTCTTTTTAACTCCCGTAGAATCAGGATTCGGTTCATTGCCCGGGTCGGGCAGCATATCTCCACGCGCAATAAGGGGTTGCAGGGCGATGATAAAGGTCAAAATTCCGGAAATCGTAGATGTAAAAGTTGAGGTATATTTTCGTTGGCATAGCATTCTCCATTTAATAGTCGTTCTATTATCTAACATTAATCCGTATCAGTTTTAATCCTCTTATTCGTATATTTTATGTGCCATTAGTATACGACACGCCAATAACAGATATATAAAGCGGATCATATACAGAACCGTTCATTTTTCGGCGATATTTTTGGGCCTCAAAATCCGGGAAGAGAATTTCAGTTTCAATTATCTTAAAAGACTACAAAAAAAATCATGCAATTCAAAAATGGCCGGGTTCTGAATGACTATTTATTGGGCAATTAAGATTAAAGATAATACCTATTTAAAAAGCATACCAGATGGCTGATTAAAGGAATGAATAGCTCTGATGATTTGAAATGGAATAAAGTATCATTTTATGAATGATAGCAAGGATAATTCAGAATTTTTCTCAAAAAGAATATGATCTTTTCACCTCTTCAAAAATCCGGGCCGGACATACTGATCCGGACGGGTATGATAAAATCGAGGGGACTGGATTACTGCGGCATCTTATTTTTGTGTTCCTGGATGGCAGCATCCGGGTCGACATCAGGATATAATTCAATATGGAAATCGGTTGGGTTCTCCCCTAATAGCAACTGCAATGTTCGCTCTTTAATTAGTTCCAGTATTGCCAGAAAAGTAACAACGATCTTGATGCGGTGGGCAAGTCCGGAGCAAAGTTCCTTAAATGATTGTCTCCCCGTTTTGCTCAGATGCTCAATTATATAAATGCTTTGCTCCTCGATATTGGTGGGCACGCGTTCCACATTATGATATACCTCCTCCCGGACCGATTCGGTCATTACCTTTTTAAAGGCGGTCATTAAATCGTAGAGTGTGATATTGCGGAGAACCTCACCGCTATCCACCTCCGGTTCGAGGAGATCTGCTTCCCGGTTGCCGCGGTGATAAAGCTGACGATTTTGAACATCCATCACGTGCAATTCTTCGGCCGTCTCGCGATAGCGCTTGTATTCCAGCAATGCCTGTACCAGTTCGTATCGAGGGTCTGCCTCCGGATCCTCTTCAAAGGCATCTTCGTCACGTGGGAGCATCATTTTAGCCTTGATAGCCATTAACGTACTGGCCATCAGGATAAATTCACTGGCAACGTTCAGATCTAATTCTTCAAGGAAGTGAATGTATTCGAGAAATTGTTCCGTGATATATGAGATGGGAATATCATAGATGTCCAGTTCATCACGCTTTATAAAAAAGAGCAACAGATCAAGAGGCCCTTCAAAATTTTGTAGCTGAACCCGGTACATGCAATTAGATATTTGGAGGATTGGTTATATGAAAAACAGCTGCTGAATATTTTTTGTCTCACGCCGGCAGAAACAGGAAAATGCAAAATAGTAGACGAAGAGTCGACTTTGTATGGAATAATATCGAAAGAATGCAGGAAGATAGCATCATGGGAGGCTTAATAAAAATGAGTGGCTTTACTGTGTAAATACACATTGCCAATTATTAGAAAACATTATATATCTGTAGAACACTGTTTTTACTATCATTTATTGTCTGCATTTCTCTTAGGTAATTTGTTATAACAATTCTATCAAGAATAAGTGGAGGATTTCCTATGTACCTTGCTAATAAGATCAGGCTTACAATGCCGGTTATTGTGATTTTAATCGCTTTTGGAACAGTAAATGCACAGTCTCAGCAGTTCCCGGGTAAACAGTCTCCCCTGAAACGCATCACGTCGAAAATTCACGTGCCCAAAGCTAAGTCCATACCCGCGACCGGGCTGCGTAATTTGGTGAACAGCGTCAACGGTCAGGATCAACTTCGAACAATCAACGCGACCTGGTATCTGGAATCGTCACAGGATACACTGTTTCCGCTATTCCCGGGGTCTAAAATCTCTGTCAGCCAATTTTTTTACGCCTACAACACAAATGACGACAGTACAAAGGCCCTGTATAAAATATATAATGACACTACCGGGAAATTCGAAAATTCATTGCTGGACGAGTACACGTACGACACCAGCAACAATGTTACCAAGAATCTGACGACCATCTGGAATAAAGGGACCGGCCAATTTGATAACTTTAGTCAGCTCCTGTATAGCTACAACGCATCGAATCTGGAGACGGAGCATTATTCTCAGAATTGGATGAATAACGGCTGGGTCAACAGTTATAAAATGATTACGAACTATGACAGTCAGAACAGAGAAACAGAGATTATCAACCAGAACTGGGGTGCGAGCGCCTGGGTGAATTACGACCGGACTTCATACAGTTACGGACAAGCTATGCAGCCAACGCTTGAGCTGTTCCAAAACTGGGATGGAAGCAACTGGGTAAACGTGGACCAGTATGTTTATACCATCAATAACAATAATATCAGTACCGAGGTATATCAGGTCTGGATGAATGGTCAGTGGGCTGACAGTACAAAGGATATCTACAGTTATGATTCTAACAACAGGCCGAGTCAAATGATTGAGCAGATATACAGAGGGGGTAACTGGATTGATACTACAAAGACCCTGTTTACCTATCACTCATCATCGACAGCCCTGGATTTTGCCTCTATGGTCGAGCAGGCCTGGGACGGGGCAAACTGGGTGGATCAATATCAAACAGTCTACACGTATAATGCAAGCAACCAGGTGACCGAATACTTAATCCAGATGTGGACCGGTACGGATTGGATGAACAATTTTCGTATTCGTTCAACATTCGACAGTAATGGAAATATGGTAAGAATGACCACCGATTATTGGCTGGTGGCAAGCTGGTCAAGTTTCCTGTCCCAGACAAATACATTTACTCAAAGCCGGCCGACCGAAGTGCCTACTCCTATTGAACGAAACGGGATCGCCAGCGTACCTGCCAGGTTCGAATTGCTGCAAAACTATCCCAATCCGTTTAATCCGAGTACCGTCATCCAGTATAAATTGGCAAAAACAGGGATGGTTCGATTAACTGTTTACGATTTGACCGGACGTCAGGTTGCCACCCTGGTCAACCAGACACAGGGTTCCGGTTCCTATCTCGTCCGTTTTAATGCTGCGCAGCTGGCAAGTGGAATTTACTTCTATCGGTTACAAACTGAGGAATTCAGCCAGATACGAAAAATGCTGCTAATACGCTGACGACGGCATTCCAGACCAAAGGCTGGTGCCGGAAACGGTATCAGCCTTTTTTAGTGAAA
>DATFNI010000549.1:0-5705 GCA_035266485.1 Balneolales bacterium | reverse complement strand
ACAAAAAAATTCGATCCGTGGGTGCCACGCGTTGCTTTCAAAGAAAATATCGCCATGTTTACCGATCCGTCGAAGGAGACCAGTAAGATCCCTTTTCTGACCAACGATACGGGTGGATTTAACATCGGTCACCCTGCAAAGCCGGATGCTGAGCTGTATATCCGCTGGCTTCAGTTCTCTATGTTCTGTCCGGTCACGGAAGTGTTTTCGCAACCTGAAAATAAAACATCAAACCTGGCATACCGGTATTCAGCCCAAGCTGATACCATATTCAGGTATTACTCTCATTTACGCCTCAGGCTGTTTCCCTACCTATATACATACGCTCATTTAAGTAGGCTCACAGGGCAGAATATGATACGTAAAATTCCCGGTCATCTTTATGAATTTGAACTGGGTAAAGAGTTACTGGTGGCACCGGTATACAAACAAGGAGCCAGGTCGAGACATGTGTTTCTACCTGCAGGCAACTGGGTCAACTATTGGACAGGGAAAAGGGAAAAAGGAGGGAAGCAGGTTGATGTTCCCGCGCCTTTAAACCAGATACCATTGTTTGTACGTGCCGGATCCATCATCCCGATGCGCAGATATGCCTCTTCTGTAGAGAAGGGAAATGACGACACCTTACTTTTACAGGTCTATCCCGGGAAGGATTCTTCGTTTCGTTTGATTGAAGATGATGGTACAAGCAATGATTATCTGAAAGGT
Organism: Balneolales bacterium; assembly: GCA_035266485.1. GTDB lineage: Bacteria > Bacteroidota > Rhodothermia > Balneolales > DATFMH01 > DATFNI01. The sequence continues at coordinate 4,997 of DATFNI010000549.1, read as the reverse complement.
ATTTATGCCAGTACATTGATTTCTCAGAAGAGCTCCGGTCTCGCTGACGAGCTAACCATAAATCCGGCAAAGGGTTATTATAGCGGGATGGGCAAGAACAGGTCCTGGAGAATTTGTTTACATACGTTCAGGGATGTGAAACAGATTAAGGTCAACGGAAGTCCGGTTGATTTTCACAGGAAGAATGGCCTCATCGTCTCCGATTTCTTTCATTTTAAAAGAAATCAGAAAATCGATGCTGTGGTTAAATATTAATAGCAGAGCCTCAACAATTCCGGTGGTTCGATCATTATGAAATAGATTTTCGGTGTCTGGTAACTCTGCTGGTTTGGCATCGGCATTGTCCGGTAGAAATGTATAATGTATAATGTGCATTATATTGGCCTATGCACAGTGTTACTAGTCTGGCGACAGGCGCCGTAATTTCAATGGTCTGAATTGTTATTTTGGCCAGGGGTTTGAACCATTTTAAATGCAAATGATCAGGAGCCACAGAAAATTATGAGAAAAATAGTCGCAGTTTTATTCGCTGCTGTTTTGGCGGGTACAATGGTTTCTTCTTTGAAAGCACAGGGGCATCAAACGTACGATGTTGTGGTGTATGGCGGTACTTCGGCAGGCGTAATGGCAGCTGTGGCAGCCAAACGGACGGGGGCGTCGGTGGTCCTCGTCTGTCCGGAAAAGCAGATTGGAGGGGTTACTACCGGAGGGTTAAGCTGGACCGATATCGGGGATGAACTTAAGGATAGAATAATCGGCGGTTATACGTTGAATTTCTTTCATCGTGTTTATCGGTATTACCATCATCCGGGTGCGTGGAAACAGCAGGCATTGTCCGATTATCAGGAAGAAATTGCAAGCACCGATCACAAAATCCTGGACAATGACAGCCTGATGTGGACTTTCGAGCCTCATGTGGCCCTGAAGATTTTCGATGATTTGATCCGTGAAAACCATATCCCTGTACGGGTCAACCGATGGCTGAACCGGAAAACGGGCGTTAGGAAAGTCAACGGTCGCATTGTATCCATTACTATGCTGAATGGGGAGACTTACCGTGGAAAAGTATTTATTGATGCAACCTACGAAGGAGACCTGATGGCTGCGGCCGGTGTATCCTTCACGGTTGGACGGGAAGGCAACAGCGAATATCATGAAACGATTGACGGCGTGCAGCTTTCAACGCACCACCAGTTTCCGGATGGGGTCAGTCCTTACAAAATTCCGGGTAATCCATCCAGCGGTTTGGCTTGGGGAGTAAGTCCCGATTCCCTGCTGCCCGAAGGCCATGGTGATAAGAGGGTACAAGCTTACAATTTCAGGGTTTGCCTGACTGATAGTAAGGAGAATATGATTCCTATAACACGTCCTGCCGGTTATCATCCTAACTGGTATGAACTGCTTATCCGGCTGATTAAAGCACAACCCGGCCAAAGAAGCCTGAGTGACTATTTTATATGGAGTCCGCTGCCAAACAGGAAAACCGATATAAATAATAATGGTGGATTTTCTACGGACATGATTGGTATGAGTAATGAATGGCCGGAGGGGAGTTACGCGAAGAGGCGGCAGCTTTTTAAGGCTCACATGCAATACACAAAGGGTTTATTGTATTTCATGGGGCATGATCCGCGTGTTCCCGACACCCTGCGTCACCAGATGCTCGGGTGGGGATACCCAAAGGACGAATATCGTCAGTCCGGGCATTTTACACCCGAACTGTATGTCCGGGAAGGCCGCCGCATGATTGGTGATTATGTGATCACAGAGCATGATTGCAGGGGTACAGTTACAGTAACTGATGGTATTGCCTTGGGATACTATAACATGGACAGTCACAATTGTGAGCGGATTGTGGTAAACGGAATGGTTAAAAATGAAGGCAATGTGGAAGCTCATATCCCGCATCCGTATCCTATTTCATACCGGTCGATCATACCTAAGAGCAGGGATTGCAGTAACTTATTGGTTCTTGTCTGTATGTCGGCCACACACATAGCCTATGGATCCATAAGGATGGAACCCGAATTCATGATGCTGGGCCAGTCTTCCGGCACCGCCGCAGCGCTCGCAGCTAAAGATAACGTCGATGTGCAGAATTTGGACTACCCTGAGTTAAAAGAGTGGCTATTGAAAGGAGGCCAGATTTTAAGATATGTTCGTAACCGGCAGTGATCCTGTCAAACTCTCCGACGCAGCGGGTCATCTAAGGCAATCGTTTCCTGATACGAACGAGATCCTTCGGCCCAGACGACAGTTTCCTGATTGACAGGTTAGGAATTGGGCCTCAGGATGACATCTCTATGTTTGGAATCTGTCATCGGGAGGCTTAATGTGATAATGAACTCTCACTTTTTTTGTATAAAGATGTAAATCCTTAGTTTTGATTTGTTACATATCAATCTGTCTTTTTCATCTTCGAAAAAAATTGCTATATAGAGACTGATCTGTTTCGGCAATAGTCGTGCGTCCTATACCGAATAGATTGCTTGAGGTCATAAGAGATTAAGAAAATCAATTGGAATGGTTATGAAGCAGCTTTTACGAAAGATCATGCTGTCCGGGTTATGCTCATTTCTGGGGATTGTAACTGTGTTTGGTCAATCCGGGAATTGGAGTGTTAAGGACCAGGAACTGAAGGACAATTGGCAAATTCACACATCATACAAGATCAGTGAGGGAGGATCTGTAATTTCCACCCCTAATTTTGTACCCAAAGATTGGTATAAGGTTGAGGTACCCACAACGGTCTTAGCGGCCCTTGTCAAAAACGGTGTGTATAAAAACATTTACTACAATCGTAATCTTACCAAGATTACTCCCTATCAGTTTAATGTCCCCTGGTGGTACCGGACTACCTTCACGTTACCGGAAGTAGCTGCCGGCCAAACTACCCGGTTGCGTTTCAATGGCATTAATTACCGTGCTGATATCTGGCTGAACGGGCATAAGATTGCCTCAAAGGATACATTAGAGGGCAGTTTTCAGCGATTTACAATCGATGTCAGTCGTTATGTCAGGCAAGGCAACAACATCCTTGCGGTGGAGGTGACACGACCGGGACCCGGTGACCTGGCTGTCGGGTTTGTCGACTGGAACCCGGAGCCGGCCGATCATGACATGGGTATCTGGCGGACGGTGCATCTGCTGGTATCCGGTCCGGTATCCGTAGATCAGCCATTTGTTGAGACCAAAGTGGACACGGCAACCCTGAAGCATGCCGACCTGACAGTCAGTGCTTTGCTCCGCAATCATTCAGAGAAGCCTGTTAAAGGTACTCTGGAAGGTACGATTGGGGATAATATTCATATCTCACAAGTGGTAGCGCTTTCACCCGGTGCCTCGAAAAAGGTGGTGTTTACACCGGATCAGTACCACCAGCTCAGCATGAATCACCCAAAACTCTGGTGGACACACACACTGGGAAAACCTAACCTGTATTCCCTTAATCTCAAATTTGTTGAGGATAACATGGTGTCCGATCAGAAGTCCACACAGTTTGGAATTCGCTCTGTATCCGAATTCCTGACCAAAGACGGATTTAAAGGATTCCGGCTCAACGGAAAGAAGATCCTGATTAAAGGCGGTGGATGGACCGATCCAATGCTGCTTGATGCCTCATCCGGCTACGAGGACGCAGGTATCGATTACGCTGTTCAGATGAATCTAAATGCGATTAGGATGGAGGGTTTTTGGGGCACCAGCCAGCATTTATATAACCTCTGTGATGAGAAGGGAATACTGATCCAGGTTGGGTTTAGTTGCCAGTGGGAGTGGCCCGAATACTTTGGAACACCGGCAGATAAATATGGAGGAATCGTCTCCGAAAAGCAGATGAATGCAGCAGCTAATGCCTTCCGTGATCAGATCACCTGGCTGCGCAACCATCCCAGCATCTTTGTCTGGATGTATGGCAGCGACAAATGGCCCAGACCCGAGTTGGAAAGAAAATACCTGGCCGTTTTGAAGAACTATGATCCAACGAGACCATCCCTGGCATCGGCAGCCGAATGGACGAGTGCCATTACTGGTCCTACTGCCGTGAAGATGAGGGGGCCCTATGACTATGTGCCGCCGGACTATTGGTACATCGACACGCATAACGGCGGGGCATTTGGGTATAATACAGAAACAAGTCCGGGGCCGGAAGTACCCGTGCTGGAGAGCCTCAAAAAGATGATCCCAGCCGACTCATTATGGCCGATTGGCAGCTCATGGCTGTTCCATGCCGCCCGCTATAATTTTCATAACCTGACTCACTATAACCAGGCCATGGACAACCGGTTAGGCAAACCAGACAACCTGAATGATTACCTGCGTAAAGCGCAGTACCTGAATTATGAAGGGATGCGTGCCATGTACGAGGCATTTGAAGCCAACCGGTACAAGGCGACAGGCATCATCCAGTGGATGTACAACGCTTCGTGGCCGAAACTGTGGTGGCAGCTCTACGACTATTACCTGATGCCGACAGGAGCTTTTTACGGAGCACGCAAGGCTAATGAGCCAGTCCATATCTCATACAACTACGGGAAGAATGCCATCGACGTGATGAATAACACGCTCGACAGAGCCCGTTCACTCAGTGCAGACATACGCGTGCTGGATTTTGATTTGAAACCGGTGCTGGTAAAGACAGTACGTGTCAGATCGCTGCCGGAGAGAAAGACGGTGAGTATCCTCCAACTCCCTGATAATATGAAGCTCAGCAAAACTTACTTCGTGGATCTTAAGCTGCGTAACCGGTCCCGGCATGTCATCAGCTCGAATTTCTATGTGCTATCAACGCAAAAGGACAAGATCGACCCATCCAAGGCGACCTGGTACATCACGCCGGAAACGCAGTTTGCCGATCTGAAAATGCTGGAGCAATTACCGGCTGTCAAGCTGGACGTGCAGCGTCATTTCGAGCAAAAAGGTGATGACACGTACGCCACCGTCACGGTGAAAAACCCGTCGCCCAACCTGGCCTTTATGGTGCACCTGGATTTGAGGAA
>DATFNI010000548.1:0-2377 GCA_035266485.1 Balneolales bacterium | reverse complement strand
CTTTTGGAAGATAGGCTATTTTTATAGGTTTTATGTGGTTGAGTAAAAAAATATTTCCAGGATTATTCAAAACCGGATAAATAAATAATCCGGATCCTCTTTAAAAGTTATTATGACACAGTCTGCCTGATCGGGAATCTCCGTGAGGTACGAGCGTTTGGCACCGCGTAGAATTCATCCCGAAGGTCGGGACGGGAAATGGTGGTCGGTGAGCAGGTCCTTATATCGAACTAACGTTATTTTATCACTCCGCGAATTTCACCACCCTGGTATCCGTGATATTGTGAAGTCGCAACCAGGACATAAGCTCCGCCGTTTCGAATTATCGTAATCAGGGCATCCAGACTCTTTTTCCTCATCGGACCCCATAGGTCGTCGGCAGTAATGGTACCTTCAACCAGTACCCCATCAAAACGTCCCTCGATCAGTTGCGTGGGCGGTCCACCTGCCGGATACAGCCACACGGCAACCTGGCATCCCTGACCATTGCCTCCCATACCACTATGGCCACCATCATTTCCTCCACAGCCTTCTTCGCCTTCACCGCCATTACATCCTTCGTCTCCGCTTTCATGTCCACCACATTCGTCCTCTCCGGCTTCACTGCCACCATTTCCGTCGCCATTATCCCCTGCTTCTCCGGGCACTATGCGAATTTGAGCCATAAGCACATTCTCAATATTTGATAAGATCAACTTATATGATATGGCTGACCCATCCTTGCTTATTTGAAGAATTGCCTCTCCCTGAGCTTTCGTTTCAGCTGCCGGAGTTCCAGACTCACCACTCAGGTGGGCCGTGAAATTACGCTTTATGGAACTTGCCATACCTGGAAGATCTCCATGCCCCGTTTTCAACTCAACAAACTGATTTTGTGAAGAATTTGCTGAATCGAGCGCCTGGTTTTCACATGAGTATCCAATAATCAATAGCGTGCAAAGCAGACCGAAGATCTGAAATCTATCTCTTGTCATAGTTATTCCTCCTGTTATTAATCTAACGTGAGTTCGATATAGTAAAATGTTTGGGATTAGGTTGAATTTCACGGTTTCAAGGCATTCGAAAATGGTATCTGGCCGTTATACCTCACCCCAACCCCTCTCCATATCCATGGAGAGGGGCTATTTTAACTCTTTGTCCGTGAGAATCCGCGTCATCTGTGTTGTCCGTGTTCTATTCTTTTTGCCATCGATTCTTATCTCGAACTCACGTTAATCTACCGAAATAGTTCATCTTACCCCCTCTCCTCAAGTTTCCTTAAATATTTTTCTTCCTGTACACATATGCGATAGTCATACACAACAATTAGTGCATCTTAACCGGCACCCACGATTTATTAATGCTCACGGCAATGGAAGGCTCTCCTATTTTTTAAAAACGTATAATAAATAAGACATTTCTACACATTTCCCCTGTTAAATATTCTGATCTGATCTATAAGACTTTCGTTTAGGGATTCTGACTGATACCAGGATGTGAATAATTTTGACAGTGGCTGAAAGGCAGATAGCATTATTTAGGGTTACGAACCTTACCGAAAATGATTCAAACTGATAATTGAACGTTCAAAATCTCCCGTCCTTTCCCTTATCCTCCGAATATTTTAGATTCATCTGTGTCTGGTGGGATTCCAAACCCTAACATGAGAATATGAACCTATCATCGCGTATGTTGCACTCAAGGCGTATTATATCATCCATTGTTTTACTGCTTGTTTTCATTTCATGCCAAAGCCATGGCAACAAAGTGGGTGCCGGTAAAAACTGGGCGGTATATCAGGGAGATCCTGCAAGCAGCCAGTATTCAAGACTGGATCAGATCAATCGCCAAAACGTCCACAACCTCAAAGTGGCGTGGATTTATCACACCGGAGACAAAAACGTTCAGTCCCAGATACAGTGCAATCCCCTGATGATTAACGGTGTCTTGTACGGTACTTCACCACGTCTCAAAGTGTTTGCTCTCAATGCGGCGAATGGTAAACAGATCTGGCGTTTTGATCCCTTTCCAAATGACCCCGCATACAATCCGCTGGGTGTAAACCGCGGTGTTTCCTACTGGTCAGACGGCAACGATAAACGCATCCTGTTCGTTGCAGGATCCTATCTCTATGCTCTGAATGCCGAAACCGGAAAACCGATCGAGAGCTTTGGGGATCGTGGACGACGTTCGCTCAAAGACAGTCTTGATCTCAACCGCGACGTCAGTAAGCTGTTTGTGACATCGACAACACCTGGTGTGGTATATAAAAACCTGATCATTGTCGGCACTCGTGTCTCCGAAGGTTCTGATGCCGCACCCGGTCACATCAGGGCATATGATGTAAGAACAGGTTATATCAAGTGGACTTTTCATACTATTCCACAGCCCGGCGAGT
>DATFNI010000547.1:0-3929 GCA_035266485.1 Balneolales bacterium | reverse complement strand
CCAGGAGGAACGGGTGGAATGGGGAATAGTCCGTGCGACGGTTTAAAGGCGTTAATAGCAAAAAATGGAACTGATCTGAGCTCCATGGATCTGCCCGGCGAAGCCAGCCTATGATAAAGGCGATCGCACGATCGCTTTGGTTCATCACAGAGGAGAGTTTCCCGGTTTCTGTATAGAGCTTATGAAAATGGAAGTGGCCGTTGAGAGGAATTGGACCAAAGAATAAAACGTCAGTTGTAACTGTCCGAGATCCGGGCAGTGTCACTCAAATGAATGTAGAAAAAGGGAGAAATATGAAGGCATTAGTCTACCACGGACCAGGCAAACGTGTCTGGGAGGAAAAACCGAAACCTGCAATACAGGATACGACAGATGCAATTGTTCTGATAAAGAAAACAACTATTTAAAGAAGACGCATTAATTTGGCTTTCAACCGGCAACAATGCCAATCAAAACGAACAAAGGAAGGTATAATATGAAAAAATCATTAGCAATTACAGGGGTAGTAGCTTTTTTACTCTGTAGTTCGGTTTCAGCACAGAACAGTGGGTTTGGTCTGGGGATAATTTTAGGCGAACCTACCGGTATCAGCGCCAAGGCGTGGACGACAAACACCACCGCGTTCGATGGGGCAATAGCCTGGTCTACAGGGCGGGAGGATGCCGTATATGTCCACATGGATTATCTTATCCACAATTTTAATATAATTCAGGTGCAGCGGGGACAACTTCCATTTTATTTTGGACTTGGTGTGCGAGCCCGGCTTGCAAATAATGCAAGAGTTGGCATCCGTGTGCCTTTAGGGCTGGACTATCTGTTTGCGCGCAATCCCCTGGATATATTCTTTGAGATCGTCCCGGTGCTTAACCTGGTGCCGGATACAAATTTTGGCGTCGATGCCGGGATTGGGATCAGATACTTTTTTTAAGAACGTATCTGAATGAACTCGGAAATGGGTTGCTAAAATAGTGCGGAACAATCATGGACTCATCCGGGAAATACCGTTAGAGTCCGGGAAACACAGAGACGGCAACCCATTGCCACTATGATTCAATTGAAAAAAATGGAGAACAAAATACTATGAAAACCTGGAAAATAATTACAGCCTTAGTGCTTGTTATTGTGTCCCTGATTATTGTGTTACAAAATACAGCAGCTGTCGCAACCAAGTTCCTGTTTTTCACCCTGGTCATGCCCCGGGCGTTACTTTTATTTTTGACATTGTTGATTGGCGTTATTCTTGGGATTTTAGCTACTTATTACTGGCAACGACGGTCCGGAATCAGCGCGAAAGATTCGGATTCCTTGTAAATGAAACACCGTCTATGCCACCTCCTTCGTGAGGCAGATGGGGAACTGCTGCTGGCAGGAACTAGTTGAGACTTATCCGAAATATTTAATCTGTTGAAGACAAGTTTTTCCAATGGACTAAGGCTATGCCGAACGAACAAACGGTTTTTATACACGGGGTGAGAAAATTCGGATGCCTGAAAATGAAGAGTATCAGCCTGGTTTTTTCTACTGGAATTCTTTCTTAAAACTGATCAGGAAAACATGGGAAAAACCCGATGTTTCCCAATGATAAAAACTGCCGGTCGAAGATCGCTCCGGAAAGGAAAAGGGTAAGAGACATAGGCCGATGAGTGAACTGGATATTTTAGAACAATCAAAAGAGGTACAGCCAGTTGAGACTCCTCCCTCAACTCTGTCGAAATTCTTTATTGAAGCAGCTGCAATTATGACTTTTGTCTGGCGCTTCTTCAAAGAAGTCTTTAAGCCACGGTATGAGTTGAATGAATTGATTGAGCAATCCTTTCTGGTTGGGTATAAATCTTTTCCTTTGGTAGCAATCACCGGCTTTATCATCGGGCTTGTACTCACGATTCAGACAAGACCCACTCTGGCCGCGTTCGGAGCAGAATCGTGGTTGCCTGCCATGGTCGCCGTTTCATTAATACGGGAAATCGGACCGGTAATAACTTCCCTGATATTTGCCGGAAAAGTCGGCTCGGGTATTGGAGCCGAACTGGCGTCCATGAATGTCAGCCAACAAATTGATGCGATGCAGGTCTCAGGTACCAATCCGTTTAAATTTCTGGTAGTAACCAGGGTACTCTCGGCAACACTGATGCTCCCGATATTGGTAATATTAGCCGATTTTATTGGTTTATTGGGAACGTATGCCGGGGTGAACATCACGGGAAATGTAAGTATGGGTTTATTTTTTACCCAGGTTTTTCAAAGCATTAGTTATCAGGATTTGATTCCCGCAATCATTAAAACATTTTTCTTCGGATTTGCCATAGGACTCGTCGGGTGTTATAAAGGATATTATTCAGATAATGGAACTGAAGGCGTGGGAAAAGCAGCAAATTCAGCCGTCGTAGTTGCATCGTTAATGGTGTTTATTATCGATATGATAGCGGTACAGATTACAAGCATGTTACAATTCTAAAGGAACGAATGAAAAAAATGACGGGTTCTCAAACACCGATACAATCTGAACAACACTCGAAGGAAAATGGCGCAGTTGTTATTGAGATGAGACATGTTAAAAAATCCTATGGGAAGAATAATGTGTTGCGGGACATCAATCTAGTTATCCACAAGGGAGAAAGTGTCGTCATTCTTGGTAAATCCGGCACCGGTAAATCCGTCATGATAAAGTGTATTGTCGGATTGGATGATATTGATGAGGGAAAACTTATCATCCTGGGACAGGATGTTTCTGAACTCGATAATAATGAGTTGCTCAAATTGCGGAAAAAGATAGGTTTTCTGTTCCAGAGCGGTGCCCTGTATGATTCTATGACAGTGAGAGAAAATCTTGAGTTCCCATTAAAAAGACAGGCGAAGTCAAAATCCAAAGAAGAAATGAAAATATTGGTAAAAGAGGCCCTGGACAGTGTGGGACTATCCAAAGCAATCAATATTGTCCCTGAAGAACTTTCGGGGGGCATGCGTAAACGATTAGGATTAGCCCGTACATTGATTTTAAAGCCGGAGATCATGCTCTATGATGAGCCAACGACCGGATTAGATCCGATAACATCCAAAGAAATCAGTAAGCTCATTCTGGACGTACAAAAAAGGCATGACACCACTTCTATCATTATTACACATGATATTGAATGTGCCAGACTCATTGCCAATCGAATCATCATAATCAAAGATGGTATCTGCACCGCAGAAGGATCTTTTACAGAACTGAAGAATTCGACCGATCCCTGGGTACGGTCATTTTTTGAATAAAAAATTAAGAGTACTTGAGGGTATCAAATGAGAGAAACTATACACAATAAAATCAGACTTGGCATATTTGTTATCATCGGAATGGTGGTGCTTTTTATCGGTATATATTTTATCGGTGAGGGTCAGCAATTATTCAGAAGTACGTTTCGAATAAGCGGTGTATTTGAAGATGTTGCCGGCCTTCAAGCCGGAAATACTGTCCGGCTCTCCGGAGTAAACGTCGGTACTGTGGACCTTGTCAGTATCGTGAGTGATACCTCCGTCCGAGTCGAAGTGGCTATTGATGAGAGAGTGCGAAAGTTTATCAGAAAAGATGCGATTGTCAGCATCGGCTCAGAAGGGTTAATGGGAAGCAAAATGCTGGTTATTAATCCCGGAACAGGCCAAAAAAAATTAATCGAAGATGGTGATATTGTCCAGACGAAACCGCCGGTAAATTTGGATGAAACTTTTTCGTCACTGACAACAACCCTTGATAATACATCCAATATCATCAACAACTTTTCAAAGATCTCAACTAGTATACAATCGGGAAACGGAACAATCGGACGCTTAATAATGGATCAATCCCTGGCGGAAAATATTGATTCCACAATTGTGAATTTGAGACAGGGCTCGGATGGATTTAAATATCTTGTGGATGAAGTGACTGCCGGCGTCAGACAAATTGATGTAAA
>DATFNI010000546.1:0-3617 GCA_035266485.1 Balneolales bacterium | reverse complement strand
ACCTTCATCAGTCCGGGGTTTTTTCTTTGATCATCCCATCCTGGGTGACTTCCCATACATTAAAGACGCCATTCCTGTTAAAATCCACCACAGATGTGGCTGTAGCTTCAAATCCGTTCTGATCGGCTTTAACAAGCTTGATTACGTAGCGCGCTCTGCCACCATTGGTAATTAGTTTATTCTGTTCAAATCCAATGGCAGCTAGATCCTTAGAATACACATCATGCTCCAGGTAGTAAGCCTTCTCCAGGGTCATAACTTGACCCAACATGATCTTCGCTTCGGTTGTTTTTGCCTTGGTAGTAATATTCCGGTAGATGGGGATGGCCAACATCACCAGGATACCGATAATAACCAGCACTACCATCAGTTCGGTCAGCGACCAGCCCTGTTCCTCTACCAGTAACGTCTTGAGAGGACTCCGCCCATTACCCTTTCGGCTACAACCAGTAACAAATTCCATTGAATAGGAGCCAACAGTGGCTACATCGTCCGAAGTTTTATGTTTCATAGTCTACCTCAACATTCGCTTTTGTGGTTATCTGTATAATATTTTCAATGTCTTTCTCCTGTGGGGCTTACCTGTAGTCTCTACCCTCACCGAATCTTGACCAACCGAAAGGACTCTGACACCTGCGACGGTATCCCCAACCGATGCAAAGAATACATTCCGGTTCTCACTTTTGAGTACTGCCCGTTTTTCGATAATGCCGATGAGGATGACTTCAGGAAAAGGATCCTTCTTCGGGGGTCTTCTTTGCGGTGCAGGATCTGCCTTCCTGATTCGTTTCCTAATTTCAGGCTGAAATGGATCTCTGAAATCAGCCCGAAAGGTATCCTGCCTGTTGGTTACGATATTCATAGCCATTTTCTCGGTCTTCATTTCGGGAGGTAACCGGACCACTCCATCATTCGAAGAGAGTTTTATGAAACTGTGAATGTTTACTATCCACACTACCAGGAGAATGACTCCCAGGGCAACCTGGAACCACTTTTTTTTTAACAACTCATGCATCAGACCCGGAGTGTTTGTCCTGACTGTTTTTCAGAATGATAATCTGCAGCAAGACGCTGGTTTTCAGATCCTGCATATCTTTATCTCCAGCAGTAAGTTGCAATTCCTGTATCCTGATCAGGTATTTCGACTGTTCAATCAGGTTTACAAATCGGCCAACTTTCGGAAACGATCCTTTCATATCCAATGTGATGGGGATCTGCACAAACGATTTTGTTTCCTTACGTCTGCCCGGTTGCATCTGCTCTAAATCGATTCCTGATTTTTTACCCATCTTGTAAATCAGAGAAACAATGGCTGACATCTGGTCATCACGTGGAAAACTCACATAGATCTTTGAAAAATACTTTTTAAGATGATTCCGACGGCTCTGCAACCCACTCAGTCTGTTTTCCCAATTCTGTACCGAAGCTATCTTCTGCTGTTGGACGTGTAGTTTATCAATGGTTCTTGCAGTACTCCGAATACCGGGCACAATGTATTCCAGCATCATGATCACACCGATCAGGACGCATGCCACGGCTAACAGTTGCCATTTATTTTTTTCGATACTATCCATACTATGTCGCGTCCCTACTCCTTAGATCTAAACCGAATCTCAAACTTTACTAATGGCACATTGGCATACCTACCTTTCTTATATATATCCTTTTCCTGCACACGATCGGATAAAACCAGTCGAACATCCGACAGCCGATCGGTATGCTCCAGATGTTCCATAAGCGTTGCCACATGATTTTCAGAATTAGATAACCCCTGCAATTTTACCTGTGACTGTGATTGTTCGTTTCTAATATTCATTCCGGTAAACCATACCCCATTGGGAACCGTCTTTCCAATTGTTTCCATCAATGAAGCAAACCGGGTTCTTTGTGCGACCAATTCACGGGCCTGCTCAACCTTCCGTACCCATCGAGACAGCGAACTATCCGCATTGGCGACAGCAGTTATTTTGTTATTTAATTGCTCCACTTGCTCTGATGCATTAGTGAGCTGTGATTGATGGTACCCCTGGACTGCCATAATCAACAACCAGATGAGCACTACCGAACCGGGTATCAGGATACCCGTGAGCAGGGAATCCTTTTTCTGAATCTGCTCCCTCACAAACACCTGCTCTTCCTCTCCAAGAAGATTTACTGAGTCCAGGGCGGGGTATAATTGCTTGACGGCCATCCCTGCACAGGTCGTAAAGTGTATTCCAGGTTTCCCGACCTTACTTTTGACTGATTTAAGAGGTTGTAAAGCGACAACGTTAAAGGTTTGTCCGCCTATCTCACGGGAAGTAACCGTTTCTTTATCAGCATTTTCTGTACTAACAAAAAGGCCATGCTGCTGGGTAGAGATTGAATCACGTACGTTTTTCCCCGAAATCAGAAGTGTTAATGCTTCCTCAATAGTATCGCTGATGGAATTTCCGGCATGATCCATAGCAATCATTTCGGTGAGGATTCCATTTTTCAGATCATAAAGGATAGCCTCTTCCTTACCGATGTGTAGTAATTGTTGGTCCCCTTCTGCAAATTCTTCATTAAACAGGCAAGAATAAGTACGTTCTACTGTACCACTGGTAAGACAAACCGGCGTCAGGCCAACTGAGACCAACAATTCTTTTCTTTGCCTGACTGCCTGTTCCGACGCAGCTACAAAAAAGCATTTACGTTCATCCCCATTCACCAAAAAATGATGACTTATATGGAGATCACCTGAACCTGATTCTGAAGACCTTATAATCCTTTCCTGCTCGTGCAACCAACTTTCCTGATATTCTTCGTCATCAAACTCCGGTAATGGCACTACAAACTCTTTAACCTGATCGGGACGAAGGTTCGTACTCACAAACGGGTAATCCGGTTTAACTCTGGAGACCAAACGGGAAAGAGATTCTTCCATACTGTCGGTAAGCGGCTCTTCATCGACTGTAAGGATCCGGAGGCTGTTTCCGGTTCTTACGAGATCGATCCATCGGATTGACTTTCCGGTGATGTGAACACCTATACCTCGCTGTTGAATGAAGGGTAGTTTCATAACTGCCTTATTGTTTGATATCCGGATGCAGGTCCATGTCATTGCTTAGCTTCTGCCAACGCGCGGCATCCGTACCATCACCGAAGAACACGTGCGGAGTGATAAATATGATGAGTTCGGATTTGCTGTGATTTCGACTCCGGTTGGAGAATAATTTCCCGATCAGCGGTATGTCCCCGAGGATGGGTATCTTATTATAATTTTTTGTATCTGAGTTCTGAATCAGTCCGCCCAATATGATCGTTTCTCCGTCTTTCAACCGGACGGTGGAATCAAGTACCCTGCTGTTTATCGTTGGGGGAACATTTGGATTGAACGCACCTACAGGCGTATCAAATTCGGGGTGAATCTCAGCGGTGACTTCTCCTGAGGAACTGACCCATGGGGTAATCTTAAGACTTACATTTGCCTTGATCGTCTCAAAATGTTGCGATTCCTGTGTGATTACGTTTTGTGGTGACTGTATCGGAGTAGTCGTTTTCAAGATAAAGTATTGGGTAGTCCCTATCTGGATGCTTGCCGTATGACCGTTCAGGGTCGAGATTTCAGGACGTGACTCAATGTTTACTTTTCC
>DATFNI010000545.1:0-8719 GCA_035266485.1 Balneolales bacterium | reverse complement strand
ATATTTTGCCGCCACTTTGCAAACTGCTTTGATATCAGTGACGTGCAGCAGCGGGTTGGAGGGGGTCTCGACCCAGATGAGACGTGTTCGGTTTGTGATAGCCGAGTCGACAGCTTCCGGGTCGGTCATGTCCACATAGTTGGTATACAGGCCCCAGCGACGCATCAGGTCATTTAGCAGCATCCGGTTGCCGTGGTAGACATCATTCGGAGCCAGCACCTCATCGCCCGGGTCCATAGCCTGAAACAAGGCAGTTGCTGCGGCAACGCCCGATGAAAAGACGGCACAGCCGGCCCCGCCTTCCAGCCTGGCAATAAGGGCTTCAAGCCGGCTCCGATTCGGGTTATCCTGCCGGATATAACTGAAACCGTCATGATTCAGTCCCTCTGCCGGATGTCGGTATATCGTTGAAGGATATATGGGTGGGACGACGGATCCCGTTGAAGGGTCGCTTTCCATCCCGGTGTGGATAGCAAGAGTTTCGAACTGCATGAAGATGAATTTTTGGGGGTCAAAATTGTACCGGGAATATAGCACATCCTGTCGTGCCGTATGAAAAAAGGTTTTTATTTATTCGGTCATAATGACTTGTTGTTTTTAGCGGAGTGATTATTTTCATACATCGTTTAGTGAGTCTGCGATTAGCCACTATCATTGAAACTGCGTTCCGTAGACTGTTCAATATTTACCGGATCATCTTCGATCCTGCATCTAACTTATTAGTTTATGCTCAATTACATCTGGGCCGGATTGATTATTATCAGTCTCGTTTTTGCACTTACCACCGATATCAAAGATATCTCGGAAAACACGTATCAAAACGGCGTATCCCAGGAGATTATCGTCAGGTTTCCCAAAAACGAACCACATGCTCAAAGTCAGCGTGTGCGCTTCCGTACCCCTGACATGGACACCTTGCTTACCGCTACCTGGCATGTCGCCAAATCCAAAACCGAACTCGTCGTTCCCATCACCAAGGCCCTGCCGAAGCACTGGGAAGAAGTGGCCAACCATTTTTCTGACAACACACCGGATCACATGTCAGCGGTAGTACTCAAATCATCGTCATCTGATAGCGTGGTGTCTGTAATGCTCCCTAAAGTTCAGTTTGTGAAGCTGCGGGCCATTACACAGGCAGCTTTTGATATGGCAACCTTTTCTGTTAAGCTGGCGATCGGCCTGATCGGCATCATGGCCCTGTGGCTTGGACTGATGCGGGTCGCAGAAAAGAGCGGACTGATCTATAAAATGGTGAAAGTCGTTCAGCCATTTCTGCATTTTCTTTTTCCCAACATTCCAAAAGACCATCCTGCCCTCGGAGCCATCAGCCTTAACTTTGCCGCCAACATGCTGGGACTTGGCAACGCCGCCACTCCGTTGGGTATCAAAGCGATGGAAGAGATGCAAAAGCTCAATCCGAATAAGGATGAAGCAACCAATGCCATGTGTATGTTTCTTACGATAAACACAGCCAGCATCCAGCTTGTGCCGCCCGTTACGCTAGTTGCCATCATGGGCATACGCATCGGCGAACTGTTTACCGGGATCATCCTGGTCACTTTCTTCTCACTGGTCATCGGCATCATTGCCGCAAAAATCTTTGAGAAGCGGAATCCCGAAGCTCCGGCAATTGAATGGAAGGAGGATTGAGATGCAAGTTATCGCTGTATTTGTTCTGCCCATTATCATTGTACTGATTCCTCTTTATGGTCTCATCAAAAAGGTAAAAGTCTATGAGGAATTCGTTGACGGTGCCAAGGAGGGATTCGATATCGGTGTTCGCATCATCCCCTATCTCGTTGCGATCCTGTTTGCAATCGGCATGTTTCGTGCCAGCGGTGCCATGCAATGGATCATTCAGGGACTTCATCCGTTGTTCGAGCTGGTCCATTTCCCGCCCCAGGTATTGCCAATGGCCATCATGCGGCCCCTGACCGGAAGCGGGTCGGTCGGCGTACTTGCCGACATGATCAAGCACTACGGCGTCGATTCCATTTATGTAACCATTGCAGCCATCATGTTTGGTTCAACCGAAACAACCTTTTATGTCATTGCCGTCTATTTTGGTGCCGTCAATGTCCGCAAACCCAGGTATGCCGTCATCACAGGACTTATTGCCGATACAGCCGCTATCATACTTGCCGTCATTATTGGCTACTGGCTGTATAGTTAGATTCTTGTTGAGGGTTGTTAGTTGTTAGTTGATCGTTAGTTGGAATGAGGGGATTGGATAAGCTGTTGAAGTCAGTGAGATTGAAAAGCTAATTCCAAACGAACTTTTTATTATGCCGCAATGGCTTATCACTATTTCCATTATTTCATTAATTGCAGGAGGCTGTTCCTTCCTGATCATTATCCTTGATCTATTTTCCGGACACAGCCAACCGATGTGGATTATGAATGTGGTCTGGCCGATCACCGGGTTGTATGCCGGCCCATTGGCCTTATGGGCGTACTACAGTGTGGGGCGGGCTTCAAAACATAGCGAACATTCTCATGGGAAACGTCCGTTCTGGCAAAGCGTCGGGCTCAGTGCCACGCACTGTGGCAGCGGGTGTACCCTGGGAGATCTTATTGCCGAATGGGGACTCGTCTTGTTTCCCATCACCCTGTTTGGCTACGGCATATTTGCCGGTTGGATTGTGGATTATGTGCTGGCATTTGTGATCGGTATTGCCTTCCAGTACTATACGATCAAACCCATGAAAAACATTTCTACGGGGGAAGCGATAAAAGAAGCTGTCAAAGCCGATACCCTGTCATTGACGGCCTGGCAGGTAGGGATGTACGGTTGGATGGCGATCGCCACTTTTGCAATATTCGGCCACGAACTGCCCAAAACCGGTCCCGTCTTCTGGTTCATGATGCAAATAGCGATGGTAGCGGGTTTCATGACCGCCTACCCGATGAACTGGCTGTTATTGAAAATGGGCGTTAAAAAGGCCATGTGACCACAACATATAGTTCCTTTGACATTTCACACCATTTCTTTTTGCTTGATACCCGTTGCGCTTCATCCTATTTCCTCTAAATTTACCCGGAGTTTTATTATTCTGCATAATGGTATAAATGAGGTTCTGCATGAAGAATATCAACCGTCGTGAAGCTTTGAAGATGATGGGAATGACATCTGCAATGATGCCCCTTGGCCTTGCCCACCCATTCTTGTCCCAGTCTGATAAAAAACTAAAAATACTCGTTGCCGGGGCCCACCCGGATGACCCCGAAACCGGATGCGGCGGCACAATGGCTTTGCTGTCAGCTCAGGGACATGATGTTATTTCACTCTACCTCACTCGCGGAGAAGCTGGAATACCGGGAAAATCACACAGTGAAGCAGCCCGAATACGCACCGCCGAGGCGGAAAGAGCGTGCGAAATTCTGGGAGTTCGCCCTCTTTTTGCCGGGCAAATTGATGGCGCTTCTGTCGTCGACAACCAGACCTACAAGAAATTCAATGAACTCATAGACAAGGAAAAACCGGACGTTCTCTTTACCCAGTGGCCGGTGGACTCTCACCGGGATCATCGTGCCACGTCCATTCTTGTCTATGATGTCTGGCTGAACAGGGGGAAAAAAGAATCTCTTTACTACTACGAGGTTCTGTCCGGGATACAGACCGAGGTGTTTCATCCCTCCGTTTATGTTGATATAACAGCTGTTGAGCAGCAAAAGAGAAAAGCCTGTTATGCTCATAAAAGCCAGAATCCGGATGAATTTTACGCCATACACAAACAGATGGCGGCATTTCGGGGCCTGGAGCAGGGCTGCAAGTATGCGGAGGCATTCATATATCACAACCAAAGTCCGCAATATCTGATGCCGTCTTAAACGGCAGTGAAAAATTTATCCCGCAAGAAATCAATAAAATCACTTTGGCATTTGTGATTTGAGTTTGTGCAGGATTAGGCGGTATATTCAAAAGGAATATGGATGGTGAATTTGCTGTTCATACCGACAGTTCGGGGCGTGGCGCAGTCCGGTAGCGCACTTGCATGGGGTGCAAGGGGTCGCAGGTTCAAATCCTGTCGCCCCGACTTGATGGTAGACAAGAGAGTTACGAAAATTTCGTAACTCTCTTGTTTTCTGTAGGTTTAAGGTTACCCTACTTTTCGAAACTTCCCATTATCATCAAAACCAGCAAAGGCAACTATTACATTTATTTTTTGTTCATGTGCTTTTTGTAATACCCCCTTTTATATAGTGAAACTATCATTATACACATATATCGCGCATATTATCAATATGTATTGTCAGCCGACTTTTATTTTTAAGTTATATATTAGGTAAGTTTATTACATAAGGGGAGAAAATGAGAAGCTCCAAACTAACCCATAAGGATACCAATAACTTACCGGATTTTAAAGGCGGTACCATATATTTGGGTTGTCCATTCAGAATTTTTATTTGTAATGTCAATTCTGGACTCAACAACACCATAATTAAATCTTAACTCTGAAATATTAGCTTTAAACTGGTTAATGTCTTTTCTGATTTTTGAAGGTCTTTTTTTAGGTTTGTTACTTTGTTTGGGAGTAGAGGTGATATAGAGATCATTGGTATAAGACTTATATAAGTCTACCATGCGCTGAGGAGGCAATTCATATTTTCCAACTTTCCATGGAGTCATACTTGAAGTAGCGTTCTTAGATAAGGTATTATCCCACAAATCAGGAATAAATCCATTCTCAGATCCATGATGCGGGATTTTAAAATAGTTCGGCGTATCGATACCTCTAAAAGTTCTAGAAGAGCTTATAATGTGTCCCCATCCTAACCTATTATCATCTTTTATCATTTGTAGATCTGAGCCAAGTATCACGTCATGCTGACCTAACTTTAATAATAGGGCTACCGATCTATGATTTGGATTTACATATGGTATTTTTTTATTCGACTGCAGAAACTCATTCATTAAATAAGAGAGTTGTTCATCAAATTTAAGAGAAGAGTAATCAGAAGGGGATAAAGAATAAATTTCAACTGGCAAATCTAAATAAGATGTATTATGAATTACTCTATCTACAAATGCATAAATAGGTTGTCTATTTCTTTCTTCTAGAAGACCGATACATTCGTGAAACTCAAGGGTAGAACTATTAGACGTATAATAATTTATTTTTTTATAATCACAACCCAGCATTTGGAAAAATTTTTTTGGGTCATTTGCTCTTGCAAAAACGAAATCAGCATCAGTGGCATATTCAAAAATTTTTGAGATCCCTTTTATATGATCATCATGCCAATGTGTACAGATGACATACTTAATTTGTTCTGGCTTTATTGATTTTTCAATTATTAGCTCTAAAGGCAGAATTTTATTGGTACGTGGATTAATACAACTGTCAACAACAATCCACTCGTTGTTACCTAAATGAACTAACAAGCTTTCACCATATCTCCCGCCAGTTCCAATAAGATTTATCTCGGCTATACCTAAGTTTGGATGCAAATTTATTTAACCTTCTTCACTAAAGAGTTTTGCTAACCTACCCGCTCTATCAATTGCATCATCAAAGTCACTTACTTTCCATTCAATCGGTTTTTGAAACTTTAGTACCGATTCTTTACGAAGTGTACCCATTCTAATTCTATAGGCTATATAGAAATAGAAAACGGCACCAATACCAATCAATTCTCTTTCAGAAGGATAAACTTCTCGATTTTCAAATTCAGTAACCTCTTTAGTGCCACCGGCTGTTAAATCATCTAACTCTGCTAAAAATGAGGTTTTAAAAAGTTTAGTTATATGACCTTTCCATTTTTGAATTGTGACTAAATACTCTTGCTCATTTTCCAAACTTTTATTTTTTAAGTAGTCGATCGATTCGTTCTCGCTTGGTCTATCTAAATCCGCGTTGTATGTATGATTAAACTCTTCTTGCCAGTGTTGGTGCTCAGTTGTTATCCTTTCATTATCGATTTCTGCAAGAAATGATTTTGGTTCAATTTCCACTACATTAGTATTTTGGGATAAATCACCAAATTTATCTGTGTAATCAGCGTTTACTACTTCAGAATTCATTTCCAAACCTTTCCTTTCTTTAGCAGTGATTCGGTAACATGATTGGTATAGTTAAATGTGGAATCCCAATTATCAGATATGACTTTAAGTTTTTTCCCCATTTCCTTAAAATCGGTCAAATCAAAGTGATCATTAATGTGGATTTTCAAGCCATTAGGATCCACAAGGTTTGATGGACTAATACGAATACGCTTTGAACCTTTGTACTCATCTTCTCTATTCTCTTGAATCATCTCAAGATTTAGCACTTTTGGATTAACCAAAATATCATTCCAATTATTAAACGGTGCTAAAATATTTCCAAACTCAATGTATTGTTCTGGATTGAGCTTATAGTGATGGATGTTGTTAAACCCAAAAGCAGTTAAAGGAGTTTCTTCTAATATAGCAAATATCCCCAAAGCTAAATCCCGTAATGATTCAAAGGATGTTCCATCTGTACAATTCAATTGAAATCTATTATCAGTTACAACAAATTCTGCCCAAGCAACTCTGAACTTTGAAAGATGAGGATTTATTATTTCAGTTTTTGTGTATTTAAGTTCATCTTCTGTTAACAATTTTTTGAGTTCAAGCCAAGAAGGATGAAAGATTGCTGGGTTGAAGTTCCCTAGAAAAACTAGCGATAACTCAGTTATATCAGGTAACATTATAAACTATTCAATGAATTTAATTGAATGTTAATCACTAAGCCTATTCTTAAATTATCCATGCCCGACTAGGATAGCGACAAATTTTCATATTATCGCAAAAATATTAAGTTTATGAAAGTCACTTCCCTAAGAGCTTTTTTTATCAGCTTTATAATAACAATTCTAAAAACTAAATATTTCAAGTTTAGGTAAAGTTAGTATAGAGAGTTTTTTGTTATATCTCTTTAATATGTTGAGTAAATTCCAATGGATGTCAATCACTTCCTGGTGACGGGGATGAGCCTCAATATATAATGCTACCAGGGCACTCGAATCATAAAGTGCACTCACAGGCCGACGGATCTGCGCAGGATAATGGCATCTCGGTCAGAATCTTCGGGAAAGTCTTTTGCCACTTGTTTTTGGTCATAGGAGGGGCGGAAAGCACAAGCATACCCGTTACGCGGATCCCGTTTCAAAGATCGACGTGTTTTCTTTTTAGTGGCTTCGGTATTTTTTCTTTCCCTGCTCATAATAAATGCATTAGTCACAAATGTAGAGACAACGGCGGTTCATTTCAATGTAACGCAGAAATGGCTATCCGTAAATGGCACAACAACTACATAACCTGGGGTTTTCAGTCTGGATTCCGGATAGTCATTATAAAATTTTGATGGCCGGTCGCCTTGATCTCGTCAATGAGATGCCCCCCTCCCAAAGGAAAATCCAAAGTAACTCCAGCAAGACTGACTCTGCTTTAATATTCTGTTAAATCAGGTATATGTAAAAAATTCACACCTCTCCTGTGAAATGATTGGTAATTAAATTCACACTGGCGCCTCTTCGGTCATAAATTCCTCTTTCTTGCATTAAATACGCTGCTTAAAGCATGTAGGCACAGTATTTGCTTCTTTATATATCCAGATAGTAACTCAAAAAAAGACGGTGTACTTATGGATTCAGCAAAAAAATGATCTCATTCCTCCGATTGTATTATCCCGGTTAATGGTCGTATGGTCGCTTGATGCGTACCATTCTTCAAAATATGAAAGCGAATGATATCCGCTTGCCGATTTGTCCTTGAATGGAGCAGGCAACGAATAACTATTAACCGTTTAATAATATTTAATATACATATATTTATTTATTTATTTATGTATGTATGTATGTATGTATGTATGAGGAGGTCTGGTCACATCGCGGTTAATCCGTTACTAGTGTGATTATGTTCACGCGATTCAAATATCCCATCTCATATTTGGGAGAGCCGTCTTGTGATCGATGCCATTGGGATCATCACATGACCTGGACCATACCGACAGAAATAAAAATTGATAAAAAACCAGGTTTATCGCATTTGAAAATGATACCTCTGAACAAAAAAACAAACACGAAACAAATTACGATTCCAGCATACTATCACATTGATGAATCACTCTCCGATTCCCTTAAAAATCTTATACAGGATTTAGAGCTTGACAGGACTTTCACCATCGGAGGAAACGGCAGAGCACGTGTTTCACTGGTTGCTATCGATCTGACGAACCATCAACCCCGGCTAGGTGGGGTTAACTATTCTGATTTTGTCTACCCCGCTGGTGTTTCCAAAGTGTTCATTGCAGCCAGGGTGCTTCAGCAAATCAGCCGTGACAGGTATTCCCTGACGACTCAACAAGTGGTTATCAACCCTAATACGATGGACTCCGTTAAATCAGTATCGACGGATCCGAGACGATTGCTCCGGGATGGTGATTCTGTAACCGTGGACTACCTGCTTGATTTGATGCTGACACGGGGTGATAACTCAGCCGCTAATTGCCTTATTGACCTGGCCGGCAGAAATAACATCAACCAAATGATACATGACAATGGCTGGACCGGCAGTGAAGTAACCAGAAAATACCTGGATCGCATATATGAGGACCCTGACTATAAACAAGTCTTTTCTACAATGACATGCGCACTTCACACCGCCGATTTCATGTATAAGGTATACACAAATCAACTGGTGAACCCGTGGGTGAGTATGCAGATGAAGACATTCCTGGGCAGACAAAAAGAT
>DATFNI010000544.1:0-7953 GCA_035266485.1 Balneolales bacterium | reverse complement strand
CGTACCAAAAAGGAGATCTGGCCGGTGTGTTTCTGGTAATAGTTGCTGAATATCAGGATGATGAAGATCAGCGGATTTATGAAGAAGCGGAAGAGCGAGGCATCCTGGTGAACGTGATGGATGATATCCCGCATTGTAACTTCACCTTTGGCTCGCTTTTAAAACGAGGCCCGTTGACAATTTCAATATCAACGAGTGGTGCTGCTCCGGCTATGGCTGTTCGTCTGAGAGCACGATTTGAGAAAGAAGTCGGTAAGGAATACGAAGAGTTCCTGCAATTTTCAAGATCACTTCGCAAACCCATGGCGAGGGCTTATCCATCGTTTCAGGAACGGAAACAACTCTGGTATAAACTCGTCGATTCAGATATTCTTGCATTGATCAGGTCGAATGAACATGAGCTGGCCTACAAAAAAGCTGCAGGAATTGTGGGACATGAAGTAGTCAGGGAGGCATTAGACAGTTAACAGGAATCAGTAAACAGTAATATTCTCCAAAGATGCTCCAGTCGTCACACAGTCCCAAACGGGACTATATATCAAGAGATTAATTTGGGATTAATCCTATTTTTAGGCTTAGAAGGCAAAGATTTTTTGGGATCCCGCACAGACTACAGCTGTTACAGCCACCGATTATTCCAGTTTTCTGTTAACTGTTTATTGATAACTGAAAAATTCCTCTTGTAGAAGCGCTTTCATATTTGTAATATCACAAATTATAAAAGCTTGAGGTTATACTAAAAACTAACAGGCTATTTGCTCTTGGCATGTTATCATGGTGTGTTGTTAAAGTTAATAGTTTGTAGAGTGCGTGTCGTTTTACTAAGTACATTTAAAAATGTTGTAGGTTTATCAATCGAGGGTGAATTATGGCTAACAGATGTTCCAGTCTTTTTTACGCGGTTCTGATTTTAATTCTGACAATGAGTGCAGGCTGTAACCGCTCAAAACAGGCTCCCAATGACAGGCCGGGTGAGTCACTGAATCCGAAGGTTTCGAAAAAGCTGAATGATTATCTGATATCCCGTCTGAGCATGGAGCAGAAAATTGATCTGCTTGGAGGTACGGGGTTCGGTACAAAATATATCAGCCAGTACGAGATTTCGCCAGTCTATATGTCAGATGGCCCGTTGGGTGTTCGGTGGGGACGATCAACGGCATTTCCGTCCGGTATCGCCATGGCTTCGACATGGGACACCGCCCTGGTCGGAAGGGTAGGAGAGGGAATAGGCCGGGAGGTTCGTGGCAAGGCCCGTAACATCATTCTTGGTCCAAATGTGAACATCGCACGCAATCCTTTGAATGGCAGAACATTTGAGGCTTTCGGTGAAGATCCTCTGTTGACTTCCGACATGGCTGTTAGTTACATAAAAGGTGTTCAGAAGGAAGGTGTTGCGGCAACGGTGAAACACTTTGTCGCCAATAACCAGGAATTTCACAGGGGATATGTCGATGATAAAATCGATGAGCGAACACTTCGGGAGATCTATTTCCCTGCATTTAAGGCAGCCGTTCAAAAAGCCCATGTTCTTGCCGTGATGGCAGCCTATAATAAATTGAATGGGGAATTTTGCAGCGCCAACAACTGGCTGTTGAATACGGTCCTGAAAAAAGAATGGGGATTTGACGGACTCATCATGTCGGACTGGGGAGCGGTACACAGCACATTTCCTACGGTAAACAGCGGATTGGATCTGGAAATGCCCTATGGCACCTACCTGAACACACATACCTTGATTCCGGCTGTGAAAGAGGGTCGTGTTTCCGATTCAACAATTAACGACAAGGTGCGCCGGATACTGCGTGTGAGTCATCAACTCGGAATATTGATGCATAAGACACGGCCCGAAATCCCGATTGATAGTTTGATCAACAGCGCTCAGACCCAACGTGTAGCCTTGCAGACGGCGCGTGAAGCCATCGTTCTTCTGAAAAACGCGAACAACACGCTGCCCATGAATACCAGCCAACTTAAGAGCATTGCTGTCATTGGACCAAATGCTGCCGAGGCACGAGCTGTCGGAGGGGGGAGCGCGGAAACCCATCCCATCTTTACCGTGAGTCCGCTCCAGGCATTGCAAAGCAGGCTGAAAGGGAAGATATCCATTCAATATGCTCCGGGTGTCCTGTTCGATTATCTGCAGCCTGTAGACTCGGCTTATTTCTTCCAGTCCGCCGCAGGCGGACAGAAGCCCGGTCTGCGTACCGAATATTTCAACAACCAGAATTTCAGCGGAGACCCGGTTGTGCGGACCTCCGGCCAGGTTGATTTTCGCCAGGGGTCAGGCGAACAAACCCCTATAACACAATATGAAGGATTTGCCAATGGATTCTCCGTTCGCTGGACGGGTAAGATCCTGGCACCTGTTACCGGTGAATACGAGTTTGCTGTGCGATCCGGTGGACGTACCCAGGCCTATCTCGATGACAAGGAAATGCCGACGCGGGGCCGGTTTGGCGGTTCGTATAACGTACACCTGGAAGGCGGAAAGAAATATGACCTGCAGATCGATTATGTGGGTGATGGTTACAACTCCGGTGACGGCAATGGGCTCCAAATTCAACTCGAGTGGAAACTTCCATACACGGCATCCATCGATAATGCGGTGCAGGCTGCGAAACAAAATGATGTGGCGATTGTCTTTGCCGGGACTTCAGATCACTACGAATCAGAGGGCAGGGATCGGAAGTCCCTTGAATTGCCGGCCAACCAGGATGAACTGATCAGCAGGGTTGTACAGGCAAATCCAAATACCATCGTCGTACTTACGACAGGAGCACCCGTATTGGTGGATAAATGGGTAGATCAGGTGCCCGCGCTGCTAGAAACCTGGTTTGACGGAGATGACATAGGGAACGCGATAACGGATGTGCTCCTCGGCGACTACAATCCATCCGGTAAGTTACCTATTACATTTCCAAAGCGGTGGGAAGACGAGGACCTATCAGTTCAAAACTATATCAAGCAGGATTCAGTATCGGATTATTCGGATGGAATCTTTGTGGGGTACCGCCATTTTGATAAAGAAAAGATTGCTCCTCAATATCCGTTTGGATACGGATTGTCGTATACAACGTTTGCATATCAAAATCTGAAAGTGGATGGCCAACTGAGCAGTAATGATCCGGTGGTGAACGTATCATTTGACATAGCGAATACAGGCAGCCGTTCCGGAGCTGAAGTGGCTCAGGTGTATGTGCAGGAAGTGAATCCGCGTCTGCCGCGACCGGTCAAAGAATTAAAGGGGTTTGCCAGGGTTCAGGTCGACCCGGGAAAAACACAGACAGTTCATCTCACATTGAACAGGAACGCCTTTGCCTATTTCGACCCGGACCAGGAGAAATGGGTTGTTGATCCGGGAATCTTCCATATCCTGGTTGGCAGTTCATCGCGGGATATTCAGTTACAGGGTAGTGTCGATTTGAAATAACAAATGATGAGGGAATGGTATGAATACGACAAGTGAAGATGCAGCGACGGTAACAACAGCAGAGCAAAAATCCGCCACTATGGGAAAATCGGAACGACTGGGATCTATTGACGCCCTCAGGGGATTTGATATGTTCTGGATAGCAGGTGGCGAAGGGATCATTCATACTCTAGCCAGCCTGACCGGGTGGCCATTCTTCCTGTGGTGCTCGTATGAATTGACACACTCCATCTGGAACGGAGTCACTTTTTATGACATGATCTTCCCGCTGTTCCTGTTCCTGGCTGGTACCACGGTACCCCTCTCATTTAAGAAACGGCTGTCACGGGGACAGACAAACAAGGATCTGTATAAACATGTCATATCCCGGGTCATCATCCTGATTGCACTGGGATTGGTTTACAACGGTTTTTTTCAGTTCAACTGGGCACACATGCGGTACGCCAGCGTATTGGCGCGTATTGGCCTTGGTTGGGGCTTTGCTGCTCTCATTTATATGAATACCGACTCATGGAAGACGCGTATGGCATGGTTCTGGGGAATCCTGATCGGTTACTGGTTGATCCTGCTGCTCGTGCCTGTCCCGGGTGTCGGAGCTTATGTGCTGACCAAAGGCGGGTGGCTGGGCAGCTACATCGACCGCCATTTTCTGCCGGGCAAGCTATATCTGGGTATCCATGACCCTGAAGGCATTCTTTCGACCGTACCGGCTATCGCTACAGGCCTTCTTGGTATGATGATCGGCCAACTGTTGACATTGAGCCCGGATACGACGACCAAGCTGAGGAAAGTGGCCATGCTGCTCATAATTGGGGTATCCGGTCTCATCCTTGGTGGAATCTGGAATACGGTCTTCCCCATCAACAAGAATATGTGGACCAGCTCCTTTGTCCTTTATGTCGGCGGATGGTGCACTTTGTTCCTGGCTTTGTTTTACTACATTATCGATATCAGGCAATGGCGCAAATGGGCCTTCTTCTTCATCGTGATCGGTGCTAATTCGATCGTGGCATATATGATCCCGGACGGTCGTCTTATTGATTTCACACCGACTGTGCACTACCTGTTTAACGGAGTTATCGGTTGGTTCCCGATACCTGCCCAGGCTTTCCTGTTTTCTATAGGTTATGTGCTGGTTGCCTGGGTGTTCCTTTATTTCTTATATCGTAATAAACTGTTTTTCAAAATTTAGAAACAGGATGGTTCTCCTGCTAACGAGCGGTTATTTCCTCCCTTGAGGGAGGATTAAGGTGGCTGTTTACCGGGCTTATCATCATTCAAAAAGCGGATTCATTATGATACGCTGTGTGAACACCCCCTTTAAGTCCCCGCCGCGGCGGAACAAGGAAGTTTTTTTCGTCAGGTAACTTTATTCAGGCTTATAAGCCTAAAGATATATATCACCAATGATCATTGACCAAAATGGCTGCCATGACTAAAGACAGATCCTTTTTACCGAGTTTAAAACGTATCAGCTATATCCTTGCTCTTTTATTGATCACTACCTCAAAGGTATGTTTTGCTCAGCTCAACACAAAGGCAGCAAAGGCATTGATCGAAAGGATCATCCCAAATCAGGCAAGTCATTTCGAAGTGGTTCATATACCGAAGGATGGTAATGAGGATGTATTCGAGATAAAAAGCAGCAATGGCAAGATCATACTGAGTGGCAATAACGGGGTTTCTGTCGCCTCCGCGTTGTACTATTATCTCAAAAACTATTGTCATTGTAGCGTTACATGGAACGGTACCAACCTCAATATGCCGGCAAAATTGCCGCAAGTGACAAAAAAAATCCGGGTCACTTCACCTTACAAATTCAGATACTACCTGAATTACTGCACATTTAATTACACCATGAGCTGGTGGAATTGGGATCAATGGCAGAAAGAGATCGACTGGATGGCCTTGAATGGAATAAATATGCCGCTTGCTCTAACCGGTCAGAATTACATATGGGACCAGGTATATAAAAGTCTTGGGTTCACTGATGCCGAGCTCGACAAGTTTTTCCCGGGACCGGCTTACTTTGCGTGGTTCTGGATGAGTAATCTGGATGGCTGGGGCGGTCCTCTGTCGCAGCACTGGATGAAGACCCATGAGGCATTGCAAAAAAAGATACTGGCACGCGAAAGATCGCTTGGCATGACGCCTGTATTGCCGGCCTTTACAGGTCATGTTCCTGCAAGTTTCAGTGAAAAATTTCCCCATGCCAAAGTGAATAAAATGAGCTGGTTTGGAAATTTTCCTGATGTCCATATTCTGAATCCCGGGGATTCGATGTTTACCGTTATCGGGAGGAAATTTCTGCAACTGCAGACGAAAGAGTATGGAACCGATCATTATTACTCATCTGATATTTTCAATGAAGTGACTCCGCCATCGAGTAATCCTGTCTACCTGAGTGATATCAGTCAAAAGGTGTACCGGTCGATGCAGGAAGTGGATGCGCGGGCAGTATGGGTAATGCAGGGCTGGTTGTTTCTGAATGACAAAAAATTCTGGAAACAGCCCCAGATTAAAGGCTTGCTGAATGCCGTTCCCGACTCCGATATGATCATCCTGGATTTGTACAGTGAGCGAAGTCCGGTTTGGAATGAGACGGATGCCTATTACGGCAAGCCATGGATCTGGAATATGCTGCACAATTTTGGCGGGAATATTGCGATGTACGGTAATATGGGTACGATTTCGAGAGTGCCGGCTTCTCTGCTCGGTAATTCTAAGGCTGGGAATCTGCAAGGCATCGGTCTGACGATGGAAGGGGCACATCAAAATCCCGCCTTATATCAGCTAATGCTCAGTAACGTGTGGAGAGATCAGCCTATCGACCTGGATAACTGGCTGAAGAATTATACTATCCGGAGATATGGCGCATTGAATGAAGATGCCGTTCAGGCGTGGGAGATTTTAAAAAATACCGTCTACAAGGATAACAACCAGTTCCTGGGGGCTCCGGAATCCATCATAACGGGACGACCCACGTTCAAAAGCAGTACGGACTGGACGGATACCGCACTATACTATAATCCCCGGGATTTGGTAAAGGCATGGACGTTGTTGACCAAATGTGCCGACCAGTTCAGAAACAGCGATGGTTTTCAATATGATCTGGTAGACGTGACCCGACAGGTGCTTGCCAACTATGCCGATCAGTTACATAAGGAAGTGGCTAAGGCATACCAGGACAAGGATATGGCCGCCTTCCAAAAATCAAGTAAGGAGTTTCTGCAGCTAATAACCGATATGAATACCCTTCTTGGGACACGGCGGGATTTCTTATTGGGGACATGGTTGGCGGATGCGCGGAGATGGGGTGTCACAAAGCAGGAGAAGGATCTGTATGAATTTAATGCACGGGATTTGATCACATTGTGGGGACCCAAGGATAGTAAATTGCACGAATACGCCTGTAAACAGTGGAATGGTCTGTTAAAGGGATTCTATGAGCCTCGCTGGCAGCAGTTTTTCGCTTATGTCCAGACTTGTATGAAGGATAACAAAAGTGTGGATATGAATTATTTTGATCACAAAATCGAGAACTGGGAATGGAAGTGGGTTCACGGTCACGAACACTATGCAACAACGCCACAGGGAGATCCGATAAAGGTTTCAAAAGAGATGTACCGGAAATACATCACCGTGGTCAAGCAGCAATGAGATTTTAACCAATTTAGGTTGGAGAGCTTCTCCGACAGTAATGTTCGTCACAGGCTCAAAAGGTGTTCAATTCATTGGTTAATCGAGTACAGCGGTATTGTTTGATAAGGCGTGTTTTAAGATCGATTGGCGAATGTTCCATCTTGGCAAGTGAACCATAAGAGGGTACAAACGATACGTTTCCCTTTAGCGAACGTTATCTGTCTACGAGCTTTTCTGTGTTAAGTATAAACAGATGATGTTTGCCAATACTTACGTTCGTACGTGTCGGTCCCGAAGGCGTTCGGGATCCGGCCGACTATTAATTCACATTTGCTGTTTCCTTGAAATGATTGATGATGCCGCCGGCGAGCATGATTTCCAACTGCCGCTCACTCAGGGAATGCTTCACCGTATAATCATTGCCTTTGGTGAGGTTGGTCACCGTGACCTTATCACCATTTTTCAATTGCTCGCGGATATTTTTCACTTTGACTGTATCTCCCTGATCGATGTCGTCGTAGTCTTTTTCATCAATAAACTCAAGGGGGACGATCCCAAAGTTAACCAGGTTTTGCCAGCCTATTCGTGCATAGCTCTTGGCAATCACTGCCTTCTGCCCAAGATAACGGGGAGCTATTGCAGCATGTTCGCGGCTGGATCCCTGGGCATAGTTTTCGCCTGCCACGACAATATGTCCGTCGAACTTTTCCCGGGCTTCTTTGGCGCGATCAAAAAAGGTGTCGTCCACGACTTCAAAAGCAAATTCGCTGATCTTTGGGATGTTGCTGCGGTACGGAAGCACTTCGGCACCGGCACGGAGGATCTCATCGGTGGAGATATTGTCCTTCATTTTTAACAGAACGGGTACTTCGAAATCTGCC
>DATFNI010000543.1:0-3058 GCA_035266485.1 Balneolales bacterium | reverse complement strand
AACGTATCACATCAGCTTGCAAACGATCGGTCTCAGGGGCTCCCACATCAACGCCCTGCTTCACAAGAATCAGCACAAGAATGATCGCACCAAGACCTGAGGCCATGATATCCAGAAAGGCAATATTAAAGCCTTCGGTTTTACGATGGCGTTTCAAGTTTGTGCCTACTTCTCAGAAATCCGTTTCAGGAGAAACTTTTCACAATAGGCCTGTGTATCCACCACCAGTCCATCCTGCAGGCGCAGTAACTGATGCAGCAGGAACATCAACAGGATGCTTATCAGCAGGGCAACAAACGTCGAGTTAAAAGCCAGCCCCAAACTATTGGTCATACCACTGATATCCCCGGCCAAAGCCTGATCGGCCTGTGCCAATGCTCCGCCGATTCCCCTTACCGTTCCGATAAAACCTATCGACGGGATGGCCCAGATAAGATAGCGAATCATTGAATTCTCTGCATCCTGTCGAAGCGCCAAAGCTTCAATGCTGGACTCGACTGCGTCAGATGTATGCTGCACATTACTGGTGATTAAATAACGCCTGAGACTCGCCGTTAAAGCCACAACCAATGGCGTTGCCCTGATCTCCGCAGAAAGCTTATCCAGATTGGACAGCACCGTCTTAAGGTCTGATCCATTCTCACCCGTCTCTTCCAGAAAATCGACTTTGAACAAATACTGATTTTTCAGAATAGCCAAACACTTGCTCACAATCAGAAATCCTGCCCAGAGCATCAGAATAATGCATATCTCCTGCTCGTAGTCCTTCAGAATCACAAGGAGATCACGTGGTGCCGACTGTCCCGCCTGGCTGGCAAGCTGCATAATCAACTCGGCCTGTGGTCGAACAAACCCAATATAGGCAAGATGAACGGTAATAGCGCTAACAATGAGTGCGGCAAAACTTTTGATCATGTCTGACATACTATATATCCACCGGAAAGCTGGCTGGCGAATTTAACTGGATGGACCGCATGGCGGCATCAGCTACGCCTGTAAACAGGGCAAGTGCGCCGATACCAAGAATAATAAGCAGTATCACAGCCTCTCTTTTGGTGATGTGTATTCGGTAAAAAACGCGTTTTCCGGGTACTCCGCTATTGACCATTCATGCCTCCATAAACATACCTTGCAACTCTAAAACCTATATCATCACGACCGGCTTTTTCACCCTCGCGATAAGACGCCCTGAGTTCGGTCATCCTGCCGGACCGCCAATTAGAGCCTTTCACTGTGTGCGTATCACCCGATCGTTCACCCAAAGGGTCGATCTCAACTGTTTTCCCTGCAGGTGGCGTCAACGTATACACATCATGAACCCATTCACTGACATTACCGGTCAAATCATACAGACCTGTTTTCTCAGGTGGATAACTTCCGACCGGAGCCAGCCCTGCATAACCATCAGAATAATTCGGTACATAGTACGATACCTTTCCTTTGGCAGACTCATCTGCAATATTACCCGAATTTGCCGGGATGATCGTCTCATCTCCCCATGTGAATCTTGTCTGCTGCTGCTTTGATGCTTTTCTGGCCAGCCATTCCCATTCAGCCTCGCTAAGCAGTCTGTAGCCATCTGAGGTAATATTTGAACCCCGCAACTGACCACTCCGGATATCGTAAAATGGTGTTTTTTTCTCCTGCAAGCTAAGCCAGTTGCAATATTGCGCCGCTTCAATCCAGCTAATCGACGTTACCGGCTCATTCCCGGCCCCCTGCACTTTCCTGAATCGCCCGTATTGAGCCCGGCTGACCTCATGTGTGGAAACATAGAACGGCATCGTCAGCTTCACGGTTCTTAAAAACTCGTTGGCGCGTTGACCTTTCTCATAGCGGGGAGCTCCCATAACAAAGGTGTCATCCGGATTGAACAGCTTAAGCTCCATCCCCACTGAGTTGGTAACCATTTTTGCCGCCTCACTAAGCCTAGCCTGCTTCTCCGTCTGCAGTACTACCTTGACCTGTTGTACTGACTTGCTATCTGGAGTGAGAGTCTGCTTGTAGGAGCGATAACCCTTCCTCTGTAGAACCAGCCGATGCGGCAATGCCGGAAGCTCCATGCTCAACGGCGTTTGTCCGACATCCTTACCATTGAGTAAAACAGTCGCATTCGGTGTGGAGGTAAAACTGACCTTGCCAAGCTCTGGTTTTAAACTGAAAGAGACCTGCTTCTCCAATCCGGAACTCACGGATATCGTTCGACTTTGCGAAAAATAACCATCCTTGAGATAAATCAGGGAATGATCCACTCCGGCTTTAACAGGTAAAATTGCATTTGACTGCACCTGCTTACCATCCAGCAGTAACCTGCCTCCTGAAGGGGATACCCGGACAGACAAAGAGGCGTCCTTCTGAGCCAGGCGATAATCCCTTTCAATAAGGTTTTCATTGTTTGTGATTTCAATATTTTCAGTAATTGTCTGATAATCGCTATGGGCCACTTCAACCCGGTAACTCCCCCCCTGCTTCTTCAGAGAGACAGGGGAGTTGCCAACCGGGTCACCATTAACACGTATATTTGCACCGGAGGGGAGTGTCTTGATATTCAATTGACCAGTCACTCTGTCCAGTTCGACACTACGCTCCAGAAGTTTACCCCGTTGCATTGTGACTGCTATCTTCTTTTTGAGGTAATAGGGGTTATCGATTACCACAACATGGTTACCTGCAGAAACATCCTGATTTAATGCTGCTGCAACAACCACCATCCGGCCGTCTATATACCAACTTGTTTTGTCCGAATCCGGGATTGTGTTGATACGGAGTTGTCCGGGAAGCTCGGACAATTCAAATCTTACCATCCCGCCGACTTCAGAGGTTTGCAGGGTTTTACGCAAGGATCTGAACCCCGTGGCTGTCACTTCTATCGTCGGATTCTTGCTCAAGGAATAGGCCGTATTACCAATTGTTGTTCCAAAACCTTCCACCACATCAAAAACAGCAACCTCCCGTGCATCTTTCGGGTAAACTTCTATGGCTGTACCATTGGAAAAACCAATGATTCCAAGGGTGAAAACCACGGCAAGAACAAGGAAAAATGCAGCAATGAGATGAA
>DATFNI010000542.1:0-5657 GCA_035266485.1 Balneolales bacterium | reverse complement strand
GCGAATGAAAGAATCATCACTAAGTAAATCATTAATATTATTACGTTCTTTGTTCATCGATTAACAACTATATTTCCAAAAGATGCTCTCTTTACGAGATTTTCTGGTATATAGTCGGGTCCGGGATGAGGATCTACTGGTTTTTTTAAAAAAAAATTAAACACTCTCTTGGAAAAACTTATTCGATATCAGACAAACGATTGATAATTATTGAAATAGAAAACGAAAGATCCGATCTGAAAAACAATTCCGGGATTGCCCTATTTACTTACAAACCTCTGAAGTTGAGCAATGGATTCAGATATCAGGTTATATACACTCTGTGTGTTAATATTCATTATGCTTGCGATCTCCTCGTTACTCAAGCCCTGGAAAAATCTCAGGTAAATGGCCTCTTTTTTTCTCTTGCTAAGTTTTTTTAAAGACTCCTCAACAAGGTTCTTCCTCTCCATTTTAATCTCAAAATGAATCATAAGTTCTTCAATATCATAAAGCTCAGAGTCCATTTCTTCATGATATTTATTCTCTCTAATCAACCTTGTTTTAGATTTTTCAAGTTCATCATAAACGGTAAACCTGAGTGCCGAGAACAGGTAGGATCTAATTGATTTTACTTCTGCAATTCGCTCTCTATTGATCCACATTGACAAAAAAACATCCTGTATACAATCCTTAATCATTTCATCATCGCGATGAAGCAATTTCATACCATAATTATATAAATGGGAATAATATTCATTAAATAAAAAAGAAAGAGTATTTCGATTCCCCTTACTTATCGCATAGCATATATCTGAATCCTTATTCTTAAATATTTTCACAGATATAAATATTTAACACGAAAATATCCTGATTTTGTTCGAATATATACCCAATAATTGTTTGTTTTACCACAACACATCTGTGACTTTCATCTGAAAACAACCTCAATTTCTCATTCTAGAGCCGCGTGATAAGACAAAAATATCAAAGTAAAGGCAAGATTAAATTATACAACAATATATCATTTTTTTTTACCTAACAAGCAACACATACATCTAAAGACTACCTATCCTAATCACTTTACGAAGAGAAAATATGAATCCCCATAAATGCTAGTATTAACATAATATTAAATCATATAAAATAACGAATATACCCCATTTAAAATGACATAAATTAGAATCAAATAAAAAAATATAAATGTATGTTAAATTTTTGTTTAATAACAAATAACTAGATAATAGTTGTAATTGTTTTAATTAAAATAAAAGTCGTGATTATTCATCAACTAATGATAAAAGGTTGAGCATTTGAAATACATTAATACTAGTATTCTTTCTGGTATGACATGTCACCTCTGCAAATGCATTGCCCACGTTATCTCCTCTCTGATATCATCATCAGTATGCACGAACTTACGATTTACCGGGCACAGCTGTCAGTTTTTCGAGGTATGAATAAGTAATTTATAATTTGGCTATATATTTATTTATCATAGCTTTGTATATCATTATAAAATGATAGGATAAGCAGGATCTTAAACCAGGTGAAACCTTTGCATAGGTTTCTTCAAATCTTGAATCTTGCCGCGCGTCGATTAATCACCAATGCGATTTATTGAGGAACCTCAGAACATATAGGTGATTAAGCATCTTCGGTCGGGTTTCTTCCTGACTGGTATGTCATTGCTCGTTCTTTCTCTTTTATCACTTACTGTTTATCAATTAAGGAGGCTTTTATGAAACGTTTATCAAGCGTCTTCATCATACTATCCGGATTTCTATTCATGCTAATCTCCTGCCGGAATGATCTCACAACTAACTCTCCCGACAATACATCATCAAAACCACAATCAGTGCACAACCGTGGCCCTGAGGCATCAAATGTGGGTACCGTTACGGTATTTTCAACCGGACTGAATAATCCCCGGGGTCTCAAGTTTGGTCCTGATGGCTATTTATATGTAGCTGAGGCAGGAATAGGCGGTACTGATTCCACGACTAATGCTTGTGACCAAGTCATTCCCCCCATAGGTCCATACAAGGGAAGTGTTAATGGAAGCAGGATTTCAAGAATCAGTCCATCAGGACAAAGGACGACTTACGTTGATAACCTGCCATCAAGCCAAACATCCCCAGTAACAGGGGGTCTGAAAATGGGAGTGGCCGATGTAGCATTCATCAATCATACGCTCTATGCTCTTCTCGCTGGCGCGGGGTGCTCCCACGGCGTTGAATCAATTCCAAATGGAATTATTCGTATTAATCCGGACATGTCGTGGACTATGATTGCCAATCTCAGTGCCTGGCAGCAGTCACATCCGGTCGCTCATCCTGAAGAAGAAGATTTTGAACCCGATGGAACGTGGTACGGCATGATCAATGTGAAAGATAACCTTTATGCTGTCGAACCCAATCATGGGGAAATGGTGCGTGTCACCCCTTCAGGCCAAATTAACAGGGTGATCGATGTTTCAGCCACGCAGGGACACATTGTCCCAACTGTTGTAGCCTACAATGGAAATTTCTTTATTGGAAATTTGCACACGTTCCCGATTGTCGCGGGAAGCTCCAACATCTTCAAGGTAACCCCCAGCGGACAAATAAAAGTATGGGCCGGCGGGTTTACCACAATTCTTGGAATCCTGATTGACCAGCATCGACGTATCTATGTACTGGAGAACACCGCTGTGAGCGGCCCGGGCCCTATGCCGAATTCTGGTAAAATTATACGCTTAGATAATTCGGGTCAAAGAGTGGTCATTGCCGACGGACTCAATCTTCCCACCGGAATGACATTTGGTCCCGATGGGAACATTTATGTATCGGCCCTTGGTTTTGGCGCCCCGGACGGAGCGGGTGAGGTACTTAAAGTAACCATACCAGATTAACTCTGGGGAGATGGCTATTACTCTATTCTTTTGTCGAAAGATTATCATCTTACATCCTATCTTATTATCATTCCATAGCTTGTAGGGGGATTATAAGCCTGAAGGAAACAAATATGTCTGTTGCTACGGACTATTCATTTAAACCTCTTACTCGGGATAATTGGAATGATCTTGAACGTCTGTTTGGTAAAAACGACGCTTCCAGTAGTTGCTGGTGCATGTGGTGGCATCTGACCGGTCACGAACTCAACAAACATAAAGCGATGACAACAGGTGCGCCTTGAAAACCCTCGTGTCAGGAGATATAGTACCGGGTTAATAGCATACGAAGGCGATCCCGTTGGCTTGGTGTCCCGTTACTCCCCGCAATCATTTCACTCGTCTTGACAGATCACCTATTCTCAAAAAGGTTGATCCTCCCCCCCGTTTGGTCTGTAGTATGCCTCTTTGTAAACAAGTGTCATCGTAACACTGGTTTGTCTGTCCGTTTGCTGAAAGCCGGCTTTACCAAGGTGAACCGGCGATCAGACAGGCGTCTTGTTAAGCGGTATTATATTCAATCCTGAATTCCGAGACGATTCATACGGTTAACTTTTTAATCAGATATGAAACTTGTGGTTCGTGTATGTAGTATAATGTGTATGCATCCATAAACACTAGAGAAAAACCATGCTATTTGGACTCATAAAACTCATCATATTGATACTTGACATCGTAGCCGTCTACGATTGCTTAAAAAGTACATCCAGTACCGGCAAAAAATTACTCTGGATTGCCGTTATCATCCTGCTTCCGTTTATCGGAATGGTACTGTATTTCTGGATTGGAAAAGAACCCCGGTATATGTCGAGCAGGTAAACTTCAGAGCGGATAGTCACACAGCACGGTGTCAGGTCTGAAAGCTGGCGAATATGTGATTGCCCGATTTTTTTAGTCTCTGTGCAGGAACCGGGGATGTTTAATATGGTGTAAAAGGAATTACCTTTGTTAATATATAAGCATTTTCAATCCTGCACGACGGACAATGAGGTGAATAAACCTATCCCAATACGATAACTCCCACCTGCCATAATGCTTTCAACAGGAAACTTCCTGTCAAGAGAATGAGAAGCCCATCTCGGTATTCATCAATTTTGTAATAATAGAGACATGAAATGTTCATTTTTCGGCATGTATCTTTTGATACTTTTCATGGGTAGTTAGGAGGCTTTGCTAAAAAAACTCGAATATAGTTCGGTATAATTCCTTTGCTCAATGGTCCAGCCAGAAGGTTCTTACAGTTTCCTGAGACGATATCCGAAGGAGGGATATATAGCCGCCATAGCAATCCTTGCTATCGTTTTACATCTCTTGATGCGTTACCTGTTTCAAACCGACTGGCCGGTTTACGGGCAGCCCATGTACGATATCCCACTATACGCGGCGCTCATCCTGGGTGGAATACCTCTTGTTTTTGATCTCGCCTGGAATATCATTCGTTTTGAATTCAGCTCTGATCTGCTTGCAGGTATCTCGATTGTGACTGCGGTACTGCTCGGGGAATACCTTGCCGGAACGCTGGTTGTCCTGATGTTATCCGGCGGGGAAACGCTTGAGGCATATGCTGTTCGAAATGCCTCGTCAGTGTTGCAGGCTTTAGCCAAACGAATGCCATCAGATGCACATCGAAAACAGAACGGGAATGTAACAGATATCCAGCTTGATGATGTTTCCATTGGAGATCTGCTTGTAGTTTTTCCGCACGAAATTTGTCCGGTTGACGGTACTATCGTTGACGGTCATGGGTCCATGGATGAATCATACCTTACGGGTGAACCCTACGTACTCTCCAAGGCACCGGGATCTACGGTTCTTTCAGGTGCCATCAACGGGGAAACCGCCCTGACCATACGTGCCGATAAGCTCCCAGTCGACTCCCGTTACGCCAAGATCATGCAAGTGATGCGCGAATCGGAACAGCAACGACCACGTATGCGGCGATTGGGAGATCAGTTGGGTGCTGTCTATACACCGGTCGCAGTCGCTATCGCTATTCTGGCGTGGGTGATAAGCGG
This sequence comes from Balneolales bacterium, assembly GCA_035266485.1. GTDB lineage: Bacteria > Bacteroidota > Rhodothermia > Balneolales > DATFMH01 > DATFNI01. Next base: position 731 of record DATFNI010000542.1, on the reverse strand, counting down.
GAACCCAGTCCTTTTTCTGGCAGTGCTCGTTGTCGCAACCCCCTGTCCGTTGCTAATCGCGATCCCGGTTTCGATTATCGGTTCCATATCACTGGCCGCGCGTAGGGGTATCATTATCAAAGATCCGGCCGTGCTCGAAAAGATAGAAACATGCCGGGTGGCCATGTTCGACAAGACCGGCACCCTGACCTATGGTCAGCCGAAACTTACGGATGTACATATCGAAGAGGGATTTGAACGAAATCAGGTTCTTGCACTGGTTGCCAGCCTGGAGCGTTACTCCCGCCATCCTCTTTCTTCAGCCATCCTTGAAGCTGCCAGGCATGAAAAACTGACTCTGCCCGAAGCGGGACAAGTTAGCGAACGCCCCGGAGAAGGTCTGAGCGGTCGGGTCAATGGACGATCCCTTCTTATCACCAGCCGCAAAAAACTCACTTCGATCCAACCCGAATTTGCTTCAAAAATACCCCCCCTATCAGGAGGAATGGAATGTGTGATTTTAATTGATGATCGCTATGCCGCCACATTTCAATTTCGTGATGAACCGCGAACGGAAGGATCACCTTTTATTGGCCACTTGAAGAAACTTCACCGTTTTGAGCGCGTGCTTCTTATTTCCGGAGACCGGGAATCGGAAGTGAAATACCTGGCGGAAAAGGTTGGCATCAAAGAGGTTTATGCGGGACAAAGCCCGGAAGAGAAACTGGCATTAGTGCGAAAAGAAACGGCAC
>DATFNI010000541.1:0-2630 GCA_035266485.1 Balneolales bacterium | reverse complement strand
TGGCTTTGCACCCAGGCTCTCATAAAAATCGATGGCCGGCTTGTTCCAGTCTAAAACGGACCACTCCATTCGCCCGCAATTCCGTTTGTTAGCCAGGGCAGCCAGGTACTGAAGGAGAGCCTTTCCGAAACCGTGTCCCCTCATATTGGGCCGTACATACAAATCCTCGAGGTATAGACCGGGACGAGCTAAGAATGTTGAATAATTATGAAAGAACAAAGCAAAACCAACCGGTTCGTCATTAAAATAACCGATAACAACTTCGCATGATTTGTTTTCACCAAACAGAGACTCGTGCAACATCTCCTCTGTAGCAACGACTTCGTCGGACATCTTCTCATATTCAGCCAGTTCATTGATAAACTGAAGAACAACGGGAACGTCTTCGGGACGTCCGGCTTTAACACGGAAACCCTGCGGGTGATTCATGATAATTGATGGTCTCTGGTGAGTATTGGCAGTGTGAATGACGGGATGCGAAAAGGAAGCAGGAGGGTGACATAGTTATCCGGTATCGGGTATGCCAAAATTCCATAACTTCACAATTCCATTGCTCCGGCTTACAAAATCAATCCGTGGTGCTTCATTTGCAGATAAAGTTCCCTGCTGATCCAAGCATCCGTGGCGGCATATCGAATTTGTTTTTTCGTGAGTTTGGGCTGATGCCAGGGTGACAGCCTGCCGTTTTTTGAAACACGGCGTTCAAGAAATAAAGCGGCCAGGTTACGCAAGCCTTTCTTTTTTATGCTGTATTTTTCCGCAATGCTGGAAAGGTCAACAAAATTTTGAGGATTGAACCTAACCAGCCCCTGCAGATCGCTGACATCATCACGCACAGCTACACCGGCCTTCACAATTTTTTTACTTTCCAGCAATGTGGTAAGCAGTGCTTCGAATTTATGATTGGTCAGCCTGATAAGATAAACAGCATCAGAGGCGGCGAGCTGGACCAAAGCCGGCGGGTAAAAAACACCCGACCGGTAAGTTGGTCTGGTTTCAGTATCAAAACCGAGCAGAGACTCGCTTTGAAGCTTGTCAAGGCATCTCCGCTCGTCTTCAGGGTTCTCGATAACATGGATTTTGCCTTCGTACCTGATTAGAGGCAATTGATTTACTTTGTCGGGAGTTATGTCTCTTGGGTAATAATACACGGGACTAGTCTGTAGTGAAACGTCAGTTCAGAATCATTGATCCATCTCCTCAGAAACAATCTGATAAATTGAATAATGAAGGTCTTCGGGATCAATCAATCCTTCTTCGGTAAGATTTTCAATCTCATCCTGATCAAATATCTCTATGATGCCCATTCGTTCCAGAAGTTCTTCATAATCGTCATCTTTCTGATCTTCATCTTTATCGGATGTTTCCAGATCACTGAGTTCATCAAGAAGTTTCTCTGTTTCAAGATTCTCCCTCGCATCTGCATGTAGAAGCAGATAGAGGTTTGTAGAATCCTCAAGATCATTTTCAATAGTTATGATTTGAAGATCGGTATCGTTGAATGAGATCATATAATAGGAATATTGCATCAGCAATTGAATAGTGACAAAGTTAGAGCATACTTCATTGAAATCATAATGTTTGTGTTTCAGGCCTTGTGACTGGTGGTCTGAAAAATGGAATTTAGAGATTAATAAAACAGCATTTGCATACGATAATAGATGCAAGTTTGGCAATCCACTACTCTCCATTAATAATAGTTGTTCAGTTTATATCGTGTTTGGGGTTTGGATTGTTTAACGGGTCGATCTGTTGATTGTTAACCTCCAATTAGTTGCTGTGTACCAGAAAAATAATAAGAAACACCTCATCGGGTGCCTGGTCATATCTATGTGTATGACTTTGGCGGGATGTGAAATTCCTTCCAAACCGAATTTTTCAATCGATCATAGTGTCCAGGTACCTTTGCTGACCAAACAACTGCCATTTCTTGGCGGAGCCAATGCCCTGGTGGACACAAGCCGTGCCGGCTTTTTGCATATTTTCAATATAAATGGCAGCGGAGTCGTCCGTTTAACCGCGATGACTGATTACGCCAAGGTCATGCAAGTGCAGGGATTGCCCAAGTTACCCCCCGGATATATCTATCCAAAAGGATTAATGGTAAACCTTGGTTATGATGATCCCTCAAACGGAACAGATACTTTGGATCTCTTTGATGATCTTGAGGCAAAAATAAGTGAAATAAAGGATCTGAACTATTTATCACAGAGGGTTGGATCATTCTCGATTCTCAACGCCTCCATGAGCCTCTATTACAAAACAAACCTGTCCCCGGGCAATGACGTCTTTGCGGGTGTCGTCGGTGTTAATGCACACAATAATGAGACCTACTTGCAACCCGTTGCGGGATCTGCATACGCCATTGATACCACCAATATAACGGGACTCTGGTCACACAGTCAGGCGCTTCCAAAATCACAGATAACGAAATTTCCAATTCAGCAGCAAGGAATGTCGGGCGATACGCTTGAAGGAGCGGTCACTTTCGATCAGTCTAACTCGAATATCGGTGATTTTATAGCAAATCTTCCAACGGAAGTCCGGTTTGTCGGGAAAGCAGAATTTAATAACCCTGCCCTGACAGACAACGGAACCGATATTTATTTTGATACGGCTATCGGTGTTGA
>DATFNI010000540.1:0-2599 GCA_035266485.1 Balneolales bacterium | reverse complement strand
TCTTTTGAAAGTCATGGACTCGATGACCAGGTATTGCTGAAGTCGGATGGCCTTCCGACTTATCATTTAGCGAATGTTGTTGATGACCATACGATGGGCGTTACCCATGTCATTCGCGGGGAAGAATGGCTGAGCAGCGCACCGAAACATATCCTTTTGTATGAATATCTCGGATGGGAGCCGCCAAAGATGGCCCATCTGCCGCTCATTATGTCGCCTAAAGGTGGCAAACTTTCCAAGAGAAATGCCGATGCACTGGGTATTCCGGTTAACGTTCGGGATTATATTGAGCAACAATATGAGCCGGATGCACTTGTGAATTTTCTGGCATACCTGGGATGGAGTCCCGGCGATGATCGTGAATTGCTGTCGCTGGATGAACTGGTCGAAGCATTTTCACTGGACCGTGTCAGTAAAAGCGGCGCCGTGTTTAATCACAAAAAACTGTTGTGGTATAATGAACAGTACCTGAAGAATAAGGAAGAAGTTGACCTGTTGCCAAGGGTTCGCGAGCACGCCGCACGGGAAGGATACCATGGATATCCGGATGAATTTCTGACGAATGTCATCCGGCTGATGAAAGATCGTGCCCAGAAGATCAGCGATTTTATCGATGAAGGAAGTTACTTCTTTGAAGCACCTCAGACTTATGATGAAAAGAGCGTGAAGAAAGCCTGGAAGCAGGATACAGGATCGTTGGTTACCGAATACCGGGATCGCCTGGAAAGGCTGGGGAGCCACGACTGGAACAGTGAACGTTTGAAGAAAGAAATGTCAGCACTTCTTGAGGAAAAAGGGCTTGGATTTGGAAAGCTCGCATTCCCGGCCCGTTTGGCGATCAGTGGTGTCGGTTATGGTCCGGAGCTGTTTGACTTGATGGAACTGCTGGGACAGGAAGAGACAATTGCCCGTTTGGGTTACGCTGTTAAGCGTTTGGGATAATGGAGGCAATAATCAGTGAACAGTTACAAAGAGCAGGCTATCAAACTTAATGGTACCTCTGTTTGCCGGTTCTATCAGGATATCACGTTAAAGGAATAAAAAAAGCCTCCTGTCCGGGAAACAGGAGGCTTTTTTTATTGTACGTAGGAGGTTACTTGATATAGAGCATTTTCATGATTTTTACATAGCTTCCCGCCTGAATTCTATAGAAGTAAACTCCGCTGGCAGCCCATTTGGCATTCCAGGTTACGATATGGTAGCCGGCAGACTGCCTTCCTTCAACGAGAGTCATAACTTTCTGTCCGAGTGTATTGTACACGTCGATTTTAACATCCGAGGCCTTGGGTATTCCATATCGGATCTGAGTCGACGGGTTGAACGGATTCGGATAATTTTGGAACAGGACGAACTGTTTAGGCAGTTCAGACCCGGCCTGCACACTGCCCGGCGGATCTTCGATCGGTGTGGCGCCGGCGATAAATTCATCGGCACCAATATCTGGTTTATTCGGATCCCTTTGCTGGCCGTCAATATCGGTCGTTACACGCGCTAACGGTGTTCCCACACTATCGAGAGCAGCCGCCGTTGCGTGGAGATCTGTGTTCGAGACAAACCCTGGATTTGCAGCTATCGAATGTGCGTCCATGCTGCTTGCAGTTTGAAGATCTGCGAGAGTGGCCATCTGGGTTCCGCTCCATCTTGCAATATTGGTTCCGGTGGAATACAGATCATTATAATCGCTCATGCTAATTAATGATGGTACGTTCGCATCGTAGGTATATCCACCTGATTTATTGGCGAATATATTGTCAACGAACTGGTTTTCTGATCCGCTTCCAGTCACATAAACTGTCGCAGACGTGTTTTGTGATCCGCCTACCAGTAAGCTGTTGTAATAGAAATCAATGTTTGAACAGCTCGACAACGTTAGTGCCCGGTTAGCATTGCTGCCGTATGTACTAATAAAGTTATTGGCAACCAACGCATGAGTTCCAATAGGAGGTTTGCCACCAACAGCGTTATTCATATATAAGCCGTATGAAGCTGCGGTCAATTTATTACCGGTCACCATAAAGGTTCCGGAAATACTGTTCAGATACATCGGATAACTCCCTGTGGACATGATCTGGTTGTTCATGAATTGAGGAGTATCCTGATATTGTGTATAGATTCCATAGTAATAACTATTTATATAGGAATCCTTTACGGTAAGCCAGGTTGAGAAGTCGTTACTTAAACCAAGCAGGTACAGGCCGTAGCTTCCATTTTTGAGGCTATCGCTTTCAAGTGTGAGACCGGCGATATCGGACTGGCTGCCATACAGGATACTGAGATTGCTGGTGTTTGTGTTGTGCGGACTTCCAATCAAATTACAATGTTTAATGCCTACATCACCAATTGCACCGATGAAATCAATTATTTGACCGTAGTTCGAACTTGCCTGATTGTTCGCAGTCAAAGTGAGGTTCCAAAGCCGCAGGTGATTTGTTCCAATCAACTCGATCAGGTAGTTGTCTGCTGTCCCGGTGGCAGCATAATAGATATTCACGTCTGATGCTTTACCGCTTTTGGCGCGAAACGTCACGGTATCTGTTGAACTGGAACCCGGTATTGCGCGAAGGGTAAAGTTTCCAACATACATACCGGGCGCCACATC
>DATFNI010000539.1:0-4201 GCA_035266485.1 Balneolales bacterium | reverse complement strand
TAAAATCTTCCTGTGTGGTATATCTCGGGCGTCCCTGCTGCTGGCCCATAAACTGCGACCAGTCGAAGTTGTCGGCATTACCGCCGGACCGTTGATATTGTTTCCAGTTCGTGCCAACCCGGTCGTATAATTTCCTTTTTTCCGGATCTTTGAGAACCTCGTAGGCCTCCTGGATCTCCTTAAACCGTTGTTCTGCCTTTTTATCGTTCTGATTGACATCCGGATGGTATTTCCCCGCCAGCTTACGGTAAGCTTTCTTTATCTCATCCTGGGATGCCCCTTTAGCAACACCAAGTATCTTGTAATAATCTTTATAATCCATGCGATCTAAAACAGTTAACAGGGATCAGGTAACAGTAAACAAAAATTGATAACCCTGCACCATACATCCTGCAATATCCTCAGTGCAGATTTCATTTACCAAAGCTCCGGCATCTTAACGATAACCGAATCATATAAATAAACCACAAATATTCTGCCAAAATCCTGTTTGAATATTATATACGCGCGATTTGACGGAACAAATATCAAAAATAAAAAAACCCCTGCCAACTATTCATTGACAGGGGTATAAAAGTCAGAGTTTATTTCAACTCAATCAATCGACTTCGAAAGCGATGAAGAACATTTGATTTCCGTGAACCACACGTAAGAGAACGGTGTCTCCTTTTTTGACCCCTTCCACGGCCTTATTAAAATCGGCAACGTTGTGTACCCTATGTCGATCGGCAGCAACGATCACATCGCCTTCCCGAAGGTTAGCCTGAAATGCCGCACTGTTATGATCAATTTTGGTCACAATAACACCTTTTACATCGCTCTGAATTCCGTACTTATCAGCCAATTGCTGGGTTAGATCGTGAACAGAGAAATTAAGCAACGACTCCGCCTTGCTGCTGCCAGGCGATGCAAATTCCGAGTTGTTCAACTCACCGAGTTTTACATTTATTTCCTTCTGCTTCCCATCGCGCAGAACAGTGAGCGTAACGGTTTTTCCAGGTTCGGTACCCGCAATATTATTACGAAATTCGTTGTAGTCCGTAATCGTCTTGCCATTGAGCTTCAGAATCACATCACCTGCTTTCAGTCCTGCTTTATCTGCCGGACTGCCACTGACAACCTGCCCGACAACGGCACCATTTTCACTGCTCAGGTTAAATGCTTTGGCCATAGAGGATGTAACCGGTTGAATCTCAACCCCCAGGTAGCCACGGATAACTTTACCATGCTTGATCAGCTGCTCCATGATATTTTTAGCCATGTTGATCGGAATGGCAAATCCAATTCCCTGGTTTCCACCGGTTTGCGTGGCGATAGCGGAGTTGATCCCAATCACATCACCATCAACATTGATGAGTGCGCCTCCGGAGTTGCCGGGATTGATGGCGGCGTCGGTTTGCAGGTAATCGGAATAACTGGACAGGTGTTGTAATTGTGTCCTTCCCTTGGCACTGATAATACCCATGGTCACTGTATTCGCAAGATCAGGCGACAATGGGCTACCGACCGCCAATACAATTTGCCCGACCTTAACGTTATCGCTATTACCGAGGGTTGCCACCGGCAAGTTTTTGGCGTTAATTCGAATTACAGCGATATCCGTTTTGGGATCTCTTCCAACTAACTTGGCGGGCAATTTCTTACCGTTAGACAACCGGACGGAAATTGTATCTGCATGTTGAACCACATGGTTATTGGTCAGGATATATCCGTCGTTCGAAACAATGACACCTGAACCCATGGCCTGCTCTGTTTCTTCACGTGATCCACCACCCTGTGGACCATTGAAAAAACTAAATGGACCAAAATCGAAAGGACTTTGCCGCACTTTTACTCTTTGGGCAACAAAAATGGTCACCACCGACGGATTTATTTTATCGGCGACGTTCGTCAATTCATTGTTTAATTCATGCAGGACGCTATTCCCGGATGAATTCCCAGCATCCAGCAATTTGCCACTCACTTTTGTTGATGCTGTTTTAACTTTTGCGTTTGAATTCCCCGGATATACGTAAGGCGTACCTGAAGTAAAATCCTGGCCGTGAAGTAAAAATATCATAAAAGCCAGAACTACAGCAGCTGTAGCGTATATCAGCTTGGAATAAGAATGCTTCATGTTAAAGTCTCCGTTGTCTTTACTGTGAACTCTAATAGTATTTCAAATATCAATCTACTTCCCTAAAAACTTGACCGGGGTTGATTTTATTGTTCGATGTTTTCCGCGGCTCCGTTTATATAAAAAAGGGAGCGACGTTTCCTGACGCTCCCTTTTTTTCAACGAGTTACAATCAACATTTATTTGATTTCAATTTGTCTGGCGACTTTTTCTTCTCTCTTTTCGAGATCAATCTTTAGTATGCCATTTTCAAAATGAGCGTTGATTCCATTTTCCTTCACATCGTCATTCAAGGCAAATGAACGTGTGAACTTACCATATCCGCTTTCTACCAGATGGTATTTCTTGGTTTCTTTCTTTTCTTCAAACTTGCGTTCCCCACTGACTGTTAGGTGATTGCCTTCTACATTTATATTGATGTCACTTTTCTTCATTCCAGGCAGCACAAGCTCAATATGATAAGATTTATCATCTTCACTGATGTCTGCCCTCGGGGTGAAGGCATTGCTCGGGTTTACACCTAAAGCGTCCGTAAAGAATTCATCCAGCATATCCGAAAAACGATGTGGAATTGCCGGAAGATCATAACTATCTATTGGAGAATATCTCATGAGTTTCATAACAACCTCCTGAGTTTAAGGTTTCTGAATATGTAACGTTTTCACCATACTCATGGTACAAGAGGCGTGCCAAACCGGAAAATGACACAATTGCATTAACCTGTTTGCCAAATTCTCACGCTCATTGACATGCGGACATACTTTCGGCGTTCATCCTGACAGCCGGTACTACCAAAGCGTCAGACTTCTGAATTTTTTTCAGTCATACACAATGGGCGTTTTACACCGCTTCACACTTCCTCTGTCATCCTGATGTTATCCCGCTTGTGGGATAACGTAGGATCTCGTCTGCAGGAGGCACCGAACCATCCAAGTGTTACGCTCGGTGCTGCTTACTAACGAGATCCTTCGGCCTCATACGATCATTTCCGATTGACAGGTTCAGAGTTGGGCCTCAGGATAACATTCTGGTGTTTGAGATTCGTCATCAGTAGTCAATCGAACAGTTTTACTCCGGTATCGGAATAGGCTTCCCTTTGAGGATTTTGGGGAAAGAGCATAATTCTCCCAACAATTAAATGACTATAGTATGACCATGAAATGACGACATAGCCGAATGACTACTTAATAGCCTCCATCCCGGGGATATCCTGCTCTACCCACTTACCTGCTATTTCCCTGATATTCTCAGATCGCCCGGTGGTTCTTCTTCTGCTCTTTGGCAATCAGGAAAGCCATCTCCAGGCTTTGCTCATAATTCAGACGGGGATCGCAGTAGGTTTGATAGTTCGTTTCCAGACCGTCTTCCCCCAGACCGTTGGCTCCACCCACACATTCGGTGACATTTTCACCGGTCAGTTCCAGGTGAACACCTCCAAGATGGGTGCCTTCACTGCGATGGATAGCAAATGTTTTTTGAATTTCAGTCAGAATTGCTTCGAAATGCCGTGTTTTGATCTGGCTCTTAGTGGTAAAGGTGTTTCCATGCATCGGATCGCAGCTCCAGAGCACTTTCAGCCCTGCACGATCGACCGCACGGATCAGACCGGGAAGCCCATCTTCTACCTTATCCTTGCCAAAACGGGTGATCAGGGTGATTTTCCCTTCTTCCTGGCTTGGATTCAGTTTCTCAATCAGTCTAAGCAACTCGTCCGGATCCGTGCCCGGACCGATTTTGATGCCTACCGGATTTCTTATCCCGCGGAAATATTCGACATGGGCACCGTCGAGTTGACGGGTGCGGTTGCCGAGCCACAGCATGTGGGCCGTCAGATTATACCAGCCGGGATTGTGAGGCACCTTGCGTGTCTGGGCCGAATCGTAATACAGGTTTAATGCTTCATGCGAAGTATAGATACGTACCTCATGCAGGGTCTTGAGCTTACCTGCCGAAACACTCTCCACGAACTGAACCGACCGGCTTATGGAGTTTACGATGGCCTTATACTCCTCATAATACCGGTTGTTCTTCATGAAATCGAGCTCCCAGTATTCCGAATTGTGCAGATCGGCAAACCCGCCGCCT
>DATFNI010000538.1:0-8251 GCA_035266485.1 Balneolales bacterium | reverse complement strand
GTCCCCAGGCTATGCTCGATGCCATCCTTATTGAAGAAAGCGACCCGGATATGGAAGAGAATGTCATATACTGGATGGAGGGGGATACGGAGAAAGTCCGTGAGTTGGCCGATCGATTTTCTGATCAATTGCAAAACATCTATGTGACAGGCAGCCATATTAAAATCCGGAGTTGGGAAGATCGTACAGATTTACTAAGCCGGGCCCAGTGTCCGGTGATATCCTGGCAACCTGATGGAACAGATGTTTTAGGCTGGCTTTCCCGCCTTAATCAGAAATAATATTTCAGCCCCACCGAGTAGGCATTGCCATAACCCGTATTAAAGGGAATGTAAGCGAAATCCATGTGGATGCCGTTGGTCTGCAGGCCGAGTCCAAAGCTGACTTCCCGTGCTGATGACTTCAGAAAGCGATAACCGGCTCGCAAATCGATCAATCCTGCAACAGTAACATTAACACCGGTTGTAACGAAGCCGTTTTTCTGTTGCTTGTAGGCCGTACTTTCAGATCCGGTAGCATCAATATTCGTCTCGTTCACAGGTTGTGTAAAATCGGCGCTTGCCGCAATGGAAACGGGGATCTCGGAATAACCCGGTGTCGCGAACTGTATCAGGCGGGTCCATACACCGGCATTGAATGATGTGGGCAGACGGCTGGCCTGTTCGTTCAGCTTACCCATCCTGCCTGTATTCAATAAAGCCGTGGATAACCGGAGTCTGTTGGGGAGGATATTCGCCGATGCACCAAATGAGAAGGCGTATCCTCCGGCACTTGCCTGGTAGAAGGATTGATAGATGTAAAGAGCACTGGCGCCAAGCGAAACCGGACCGATTTTTCGGGAATAGGCAGCCGACATAGCAAAGTTCTTGAGAGAGAACGTTCCCTGCGATGGTCCCGCCACCTGCCGGGCTTCAAAATGATTTACGGTGTTTGTCAGCACACCCACGGCAAAAGCCTGATTGCCTTTAAGAATATTGACGGCCGCATGGCTGATTTGAGTATCAGAAATCCATAGCGTGTAGCTGGCTCCCACACTCGATTTCTTTTCCATAGCGAGATTTGCAGGATTTGTGAAGATGTCGGCAGCCCCATTCAATACAGCAGTCCTGGCTTCACCGGTCGACAGGCTGAAAGCATCCGGGCCAATTGTGAGGAACGGGAGAGACGTCGTTTGCTGTGCCTGTACCCCATTTGCACCGAGTAAAAGGAAAACGAGCAAGGCCAATGTAAAAGAGCCCGTTACCCGCGGCGACGAGGTTACCGGATGTTCGCAGTAGTACGTTATTGAACGGTTCATAGCTATAGAACGAATCTTAGTGCAAAAACATGCATGTTGGCAACACCATCAGGCTCACGAACAAATGCGTAATCGATGGATGGCTGGAAGCGGTCGAACGGCAGGTGGACCGAGAAACCGATGGACGGTTGTTGTGAATATCCCGGATGCTGCAGGTCGTTAAACTGCCAGCCGGCCCGAAGCGTGATACGCGGATGAATCCTGTAGGCCAGTCCAATCCTCCATTGACTGCTTGAAGTGTGCAGGGTGGACGTATTGGTTACATTCACGGGGGCGGTTCCGGAAGTGTCAACGGAAACCATTTGTACGAGTGAACTCTGTATTCTTACTTCATAATCAGTGGCGACGATCAGTTTTGAATCAAAGAATCTCCAGGAACCGTCGAAGCGAATTCGGGTCGGAAAGTTGTCTTTAGTCTGTTCCCCGGTGTTCAGCGTGTAAAAATTGGTTGTATCCCAATGATAGGAGGAGAGCAGATCCTGAACCGCAATACCCAGGCGCAATGGTTTGATAGGTTGATAAAGTAATCCCAGATCAATACCGGTTGAGATGGTAGAAGTAATGCCGGAATAGAAATGAGCATAGTTCAGTTTCACCCCGATTCCACCTTTCAGCTTATCGGAGATGTTCATTCCGAACTCTGCAAACATCTGCATTTCGTTGGTAGAGAATTTGCCGTCGCTATATCCGCTTTGCGTGCGGCCATCGATGTTTTTGACGCGGGCATTCAAAACGCCTACCTCAAGTCCCGCGCTTGGCGGAAGACGGAAGGTGGCATCCAGGTTGTTCAGGCTTCGGTCAAATGACATAGCCGCCACACCGATGTCAATCTGGTTTCCTTTTGCGAATGCTGCCAGCGCAGGATTATAGTGGGCATAAATCCCCTCTTCCGGAACAGACCCTATCGTGTTGCCCATAGCCATTCCACGTGGACCAAAACCCATACGTGTGTATGATCCTGCAAAGCCGCCTGTCTGAGCATAAACGCTGGTTGACGTAAATAGGATGACCAGCGAGATAGTAATCAGCGGCAAGAGCAGATTATTTCTGATCAGTCCGTGACAAAACTTTTTATATGTTTTTGAAATCTGCATCATCTGCCTGGTCAGTTTAGAACAAGAATTTTGCCATTAGCGGTGAGCCCGGGACCTTTAATCTGGTAAAACACAACCCCGTTTGCCACCAGACGCCCGGAAGCGTCACGTCCATCCCATGTAGCTTCATGATCACCTGCCGCGACATCTTGGGTGATCTCACGGATGCGGTTCATTGCGAAATCCCTCAAAATAATACGGACCGTACCCGGATTATCAACATGAAACTTAATGCGCACAATACCATGGTGGCTTGGTGAAAAGGGATTGGGGTAGGCATAAGTCTTGACGTTCGGGGCATCCGTCTGAAAACGATTACCGCCGCTGAGAGGGAAATTTACGCGAGTAACAGACCACGTCTTACCATGATCCGTTGTCGACGCCATGCCGTCACCGGTTCCAACCCATAACCTGTTGGCAACCTGGGCAACACTGTAAAACTTTGCTCCGCTTTTGATAAAAGTGTTTGGGCTGCGAATCTGGCGTATTTGATTCCATGTGGCGCCGTTATTATCACTGATAAACAGCCCGTCATCACCGGCCGCGTAGATGTACTGCCCGTCGAACGCGATATCGTACACTTTTTCACCGACCAGGTAATGTTTAAATGTTTCCCCACGATCGTCGGTGGACACCAGACCGTATTGTTCACCCTCAGCGGTTGGCCAGTTAGTCATCCAGATGGTTCCGGTTCCGGGTTGTTGCCGGATGGATATGATCCAGTTCCCAAGCAGGCCGCTGCTGGTTCCATCGGCATGTTTATGATACCAGATGACGCTATCTACCGGTGCAGTCATGGCATTTGGTGATACATTCATTCCGTCCGCCGTTCCGGCATAAACATCCCCGTTTGAACCAATCAGGACAGAAAACCCGAGATAATTATTATCCTGTCTCGGATCGTAAGCCGACAGGAAGGTACGTGCCGGTGAAAGAGTATCATAAGAAGATGGGGGCAGAAGCAGGCGTTTCCATGTTTTCCCAAAATCGCGGCTGCGAAGAATGCCGGAAGCCCAGTTCGCGGAAAAGATGGTTGAACCCCTATAATCGATAGAATATGGAGGCGATTGTTGTGCAACGACAATCGGCACATATCCGATGGTCTTGCCACCGTATTTCACGGAATCCGTATTCTTATCTTCGAGGAACTGGGGTACGAAAGTCCAGTTTGTCCCACCATCAGTCGACAGATAGTATCCGATACCCGCGTCTGTCGAACTGTTGTTCGACGTAAAACTGTATCCAAGGCCTGCTGCGACGGTATCCCGGCTCACCGCCAGGGAATAAACGCGCGCACGTCCATTTACAACAGAATCCGCATTATCAGGTGTATACCAGGTATTCTGATTATTAATGTTGCGCTGCAGATCGGGGCCAATCCATAAAGTGTCTCCGAAGGCCGCCATATTTGAGATACTGTTTTGTGAGATCGATTCCTTGAGTCCGGGCGGAAGCGGGCCAGAGATCTGGGCTGATGCCGTATCTGAGTATCCAATCAGGAAAGCTACCGCAAACACGGTTAAAAGAAATGTTTTGCGAATGTTCATAACACAGAAGAAGTCAGGACTATCATGAAATAACACTTATAAATCTTACTACTTAACGATGTCAAGAGATCTGCTGAGCGTGTCGCTGCTGAGCCCCGACTTGTCGATGGCATAATATTTTACAGCGATTTTACTGGGCGTATTGCTCGAGTTGATCTGGAAGGTACGCGTATACACACTGTCGCCGGCAACAAGGTCGCCGGAGCCGCTTCCCCCTCCAACATTATTTTGATTTCCGTCATCATACATTTGGAACGGGCTGCCATTGAGCCTGACCCCGGTGGACGTGCTAATAAGATCGACCAGAACCTGGGAGATGTTGCTCTGCCCGTCAGGATCGGTCACTTTCGCCGTAAATACGATAGGTTGCGTTCCGGATGCCGGGATTTTTACCGTGTCGGGATTGGACACGCTGAGAATCTGTGGCGGATGTCCCTGGACACCTTTTACCGTAATAACGGCTCTGTACGTATTCGTGAGCAGATTTTCTTTATTTACTGCGTAGAGCAAAAGAGTGAGGTTCCGGAAGTCCCTGGTGCTGGTCTTTATGGTTGCGGATCCTGAAAAGAGATGGTTTGCCGCATCAAACTGACTGAGAACACCGCCTGATATAGTGGAATCCGTCGAATTATCATTGATCTGATACCTGGGATATCCCTTTATGGCTGAAGTGTCGTTGACCTGAACCTGGAGATGAACCGATACGGTTGTATCTCCACCCTGAGAGGCGAATACGAAATTTGTTGGAGTTATTTCACCGTTGAGTAACAGGTTACTGTCAGACTGTGTTTGATTGACAACGCCCGGGGTTTTGTCGCAAGAATAAAAAATCATTGTCATCGCGAACAACAGGGTGAGCCATATAACGTTATGAGATTGTTTGTTCAAAAAACTAATGATTAATGATTTTTTATTACTCGTTTTGTTGCGAAGAGACTCGAAGCGCTGTCTGTATATTACATATTTTAGCTCTGAAATATACTGGGAAGGGAAAGGGCTGTCAAACGATTGGTTTTCAGTATTAATAATAAATGAAATTACTGAAGACGGGTACTTGTTTGGTTTCTATATTTTATGGTTTAGGCAAAATTATCCGTACGTTCGATGTGCTTAACACCATCGTCTGGTTGATATTAGTGGAATGAAAGCTGTATTACATAAGATTGGTCCATTTATTGGGTTGGTATTGTTTGCAATAGCCCTGGTCTATCTGGATCGTGAATTGCATCATTATGACTTTCACCAGGTCTTCAGGCATCTGGCAAACCTGCCACTCTACAAGATTTTGCTGGCTCTTTTGATGACATCAGCCAGCTACATTGCACTGACCGGGTACGACACGCTGGGCTTCAGGTACATAGGGCGCAAAATGCCTTATCCAAAAATTGCCAAAGCAGCCTTCATCGGATACGCATTCAGCAATAATATCGGTTTTTCACTGATAACCGGTGGATCTATCCGGTATCGACTCTATTCAGCATGGGGACTTTCCGGTATCGAGATAACCGAAATCGTTGCTTTTTGCGGGCTAACCTTATGGACCGGATTCCTTACGCTCAGCGGAATTGCCTTTACACTGACTCCCCCTTTAATCCCCGGGACACTTCATCTGCCGGCACCGACTGTCACCTTTCTTGGGATATTGTTCCTGGCTGTCATAGTCGGATACATTGTTGGCGGGATGTTTATTAAACGCAAACTAACCATCCGCAACTGGTCCATTCATTTTCCAAGTGCATGGATTATTATCCGCCAGATTGGTCTTGCTTCATTTGACTGGATCATGGCTGCCAGTGTGTTATATATTTTGTTGCCCTCGTCAAACGTCAATTATATCGCCTTCCTGAGTGTCTTTCTACTTGCTCAGGTCGCAGGCATCATAAGCCAGATTCCGGGTGGATTGGGCGTGTTTGAGTCGATCATGATGTTGTTTCTCTCTTCGACCCTTTCACCGACCCAGGTGCTGAGCGCTCTGATCGCCTATCGGGGCATCTACTATATCTTGCCGTTTGTTGCTGCTTCTGTGCTGCTTGGTTACCAGGAGATGGTGACTGAACGTGAGCGAATCACCCGTGTATCCCGCAGACTGACCGGCTGGATTCCTAAAGTGATACCGCAGGTGCTGGCATTCAGCGTGTTTATTGGTGGTGTCATCCTTCTGTTTTCGGGTGCCACCCCGGGTGAGTTGCCAAGACTTCGCTGGCTCAGACATTTTGTGCCACTGCCAGTCATAGAATTGTCTCACTTCCTCGGAAGCCTCGTGGGAATCTGGCTGTTGATACTGGCACGTGGTCTTCAGAGGAGGCTGGATGCTGCCTATCATATTGCCCTGCTCCTGTTGATGGCCGGGATGGTGTTTTCGATACTGAAAGGGTTCGACTACGAAGAGGCCATTATTCTAGGGCTCACACTCATCGCCATGCTGCCGGCCCGGAAGGAGTTTTATCGGAAGGCTTCACTTTTTCATCAGAAATTCACGCCCGGCTGGGTCGTGGCAATCCTGATCATTATTATCAGCTCGGTCTGGCTGGGATTCTTCTCATACCGCCACATTGAATACAACCAGGATCTCTGGTGGAAGTTCACCCTGAGAGGGAATGCCCCCCGTTATCTCAGAGCAACGGTTGGAGTCGTTTCGTCCGCAATCATATTCGGGATACTCAAGCTGCTGAAACCCAGCCGAATTCGATCGGTGCCATCAAAAGGCCAATACCTGGATAAGGCCGTGGAGATCATAAACGGTAGTCCGCACACGGAGTCGAATCTCGTTCTTCTGGGCGACAAAACGTTGCTCTTTAATGAAGATGAGAGTGCGTTTATGGCCTATTCGACGGAAGGCAGAAGCTGGGTTGTGATGGGCGACCCGATTGGTCCGGAGTCGGCCATATCCGATTTGGCATGGGAGTTCCGGGAATTATGCGATGAACATGATGCATGGCCCGTTTTTTACCAGGTGAGGGATGAGTATCTGGGTATCTATCTCGATCTCGGACTAACCCTCCTGAAACTGGGAGAAGAAGCCAGGGTCGATCTTGGTAAGTTCTCGCTGGAAGGGGGAAAGTGGAAGGCTATAAGGCATATGCAGAAGAAGATGCAGCGCGACGGTTATCTCTTTGAGATATTTGAAAACGAGGACGTGCAGAAGCATATGCCAGAATTCCGGCAAATATCCAATGACTGGCTGAAAAGCAAAAATACGCGCGAGAAAGGGTTCTCTCTGGGTTTCTTTGATGAACAGTATCTGTCGCATTTCCCTTTTGCTGTTATTAGAAAAGAAGGAGAATGTGTGGCGTTTGCGAATATCTGGAATAGCAGAGATAAACAAGAATTATCAGTAGATCTGATGAGGCACCGCAATGATGCCCCCGGCGGCATTATGGATTACATTTTTATCGAATTGATGATGTGGGGTAAGGAACAGGAATATAGCTGGTTTAATCTCGGTATGGCGCCTTTATCCGGTATGGAAAATCGCGATCTTGCGCCGTTGTGGAATAAACTGGCATCATTTGTTTATAAAAATGGTGAATACTTCTACAATTTTCAGGGCGTTCGTCAGTATAAAGATAAATTCGATCCTGAATGGCGACCCCGCTATCTGGCCTGCCCCGGCGGGCTGGCAATACCGGCTGTGTTGACCAACGTAACAACATTAATATCAGGCGGCTGGAAAGGAGTCGTCAGTAAATGAAATATCTCAAATTACTCCCCATTTTTGCACTTTTATTATGTACCCGGTTTGCTTCGGCTAAAGCTGTACAGGTTGATTCTCTGCATTTTGGCACATTTGGAAAGGTTCATATCTATCAAACTTCAGAAAATCCGGATCAGGTCGTTTTATTCGTTTCAGGAGACGGCGGCTGGAATGAGGGGGTGGTTGATATGGCGGAAGAGCTGGCCAAACAAAACGCGATGGTCATCGGAATTGATATTAATACGATGTTCCATAACATGTTGAAAATTAAGAGAAAATGCCTGTATCCGGCAGGTGATTTCCAGGAACTGGCGCAATATGTTCAGCGAAAGAAAGGTCTGCCGGAGTATCATATTCCCATCCTGGCCGGCTATTCTTCGGGTGCTACAATGGTTTATGTGCTACTTGCGGAAGCCCCAATAAATACCTTTGCAGGAGGCATCAGTCTCGGGTTTGGTCCGGACCTTGATTTTCCTAAGCCATTTTGCAGAGGAGCGCTGCTGCAAAGCAAGCTTAAAAAAAGTAAAAAAGGGTATCTGTTCCTGCCGGTGTCCCATCTCGATCTGCCATGGATCGTTCTGCAGGGGAACATCGATAGGGTTACAGATCCAACGATTTC
>DATFNI010000537.1:0-13494 GCA_035266485.1 Balneolales bacterium | reverse complement strand
CTTGCCAGAATACTCAGGGACAACGGATTTAAGGCAGAAGCTTATCATGCCGGCTTACCTGCCGCCAAGAGGCAACAAATTCAGAAAAATTGGCTGGATGATAACCTAACCTGGGTGGTTTCAACCAACGCTTTCGGTATGGGAATCGACAAGAAGGATTGTCGTTATGTGTTTCACTACATGATCCCCTCTTCGATGGAGGCATATTACCAGGAAGCAGGCCGGGCCGGACGGGATGGGGAACCGGCATTTCCCATATTGTTGTATAAAGATTCCGATTATCGCAGAATACGTGGGCTGATTGAACACAGTTATCCTGGCAAAGAAGAACTCAACCGGATTTACTCCGCACTTTGCGATAGTTTTGATATCGCAGTGGGATCCGATATGGAGGAAGCCGACCAGGTCGATCTTCATAATCTTGCCCATAGAAGTGAGCTTTCTGAAAAAAGAATCCTGGCAGGACTCCGCGTGCTGAATCAGCTTGGTCTTATCGAATTGATCTCAAACTACCAGCCCGAAATGGGCATCCGCTTTTTGATAGGACAGGATAGTATCCTCGATTTTATTTCAAATACCCATAATGTCGCCAAAAGTGAATTTATTGACCACTTATTCCGTCTTTTTGGTCCGGAATCGCTGCATCAGCGAATTTTTTTGAAAGTCGATTATTTGCGGGATAAAATGGGAATCTCGAAAAATAAGCTCCTGAAAGGTCTTACTGTACTGCAAAGGGAGCAAATCCTGCAGTTTGAGGATAGGGCCAATAACCCGCTGGTCTTTCTAACGGATCCGCGCCAGGAACGGTTACCTTATACCGCGCAACAGTTAGAATGGTACCGGAATATACTGCTTCAGAAGCTAAATGCCGTTCAGGGATACGCTAACACACGGGAATGCCGAAGCCGGTATATAAGGATATATTTCGGAGAGACCGATGTACCCCGCTTTTGCGGCAAGTGTGATAATTGTCTGAATCTTTTGGAAAAAGACAGCGATATAAAAGCGGAAAATGTTCGTCACTGCTATGGCCTGATTTCTAACTCCCCGAGTACCTCAGAAGATCTTGTTAAATATTCCGGTTTCTCCCCGGCTTTGGTAAAACACATTCTGAAAATTCTGCTCAGGGAAGAACTTATTACTGATTCGGCGGATGATCCTGGAGTTTTCCGGATTTCGCGGTAGTGTCTACGCTATGAATATCTTTCTTTTTATGTGTGGTATCTGTTTTCTGACTGATATAATTGTCGACCTTGTCTTTTTCGTGATTCAACTGATCCAGCGCTTTCTTAATGATTTCATGCTCTTGACCCGTTTTTTGATAGTATGAACGGGTCTCCAAATACTGTTTTGCTGTTATACCATAATGCCCGAACAATTCTGTGCGAATACTGTCAGCACTTATGGAATCCCTTGCGGCCTGATAGTATGCTTTGTTCAACTCAAGATCTGCCATGATCTGAGTAAACTTGTCCTTCGGAATCAAATCAGGAGGCGGTTTGGTTGAGCACGCCGCAACAAAACTCATTAAAATAAGTGATACCAGTAATATGAATTTATTCATGGACAGCTATCGATATCCGGCACAAGGTAATGAAGGATTCTGAGTTCGGGATTTTTCCAGTGGCATGTGAATCAACCTAAATCAGATCATGAGGTTGGCGGTTTAGGATTTCTGGGGCGCATTACAATCTCGTCAACCAAGAAATTATCCGGAGTCTCAAGCAGGTGGATAATCATATCTGCCACATCTGCCGGTTGAAGCATGTTAGAATGCACCGTATTGCTTTTGGACTGCTCAAAAAAATGTGTCGCTGTCGAACCCGGATAAACACAGGTAACTTTGATCCCATCATACCTGAGTTCTTTCATGAGCGATTCGGAAAAACCGGTCAGGCCAAATTTGGACGCATTATATCCGGAAAGACCTGGATTTCCGACTTTCCCGGCAATCGATCCAATGTTAATGATATGACAAACAGATTCCTTCTTCTTCATTAGCGGCACTACGGAACGCGACATATAAAAAACCCCGGAGAGGTTTGTCGCAATCATGGTATGCCAATCTTCCAGGGATAATTTATCAATGTCGTTGAAGAGCCCGATTCCGGCATTATTAATCAGGATATCCGGCAGTTGCTCCGTGTTGAATGTATGCTTTACCCAGTGTTCGATCTTGTTGGCGTCTGTGACATCGCATACGACGGACACAAACAACCCGCCCAATTCATCACGTATCTGATGCAATTTATCTTCACTCCGTGCCAGTCCGTATACGGTCACACCTTTATCGACCAGCTTTTGAGAAAAAGCTTTGCCAAGCCCGCTGCTTGCCCCGGTAACAATTGCTATCTTTGATTGTAGATCCATTACGATCTTATCTTGTTTAATTCACAATAAATACTTTAAGGTACAGAATATATGATCGAAACCGAACGGTATCAAAGTATCGATGGCAGGCTTTATATCGATGCCGGAAACACCCGTATAAAGGCTGCGATATGTACCGGCGATCACTGGCAAATCCTGTTCTCCGGGAATTTGCAGGATACCGTATCGTTTAGCGATTTCATCAGGGCGTTGCCTGAGAGTATCAACGAGATCAGGATCGCTTCTGTTATTCGTGGTTTCATCGAAAACAAACGCCCCATGTTTTCTGGAAAGACGATAAGACAAGTCACCGTATCGGGTATCAATCCAAAATATCTCGACTATCACACAATCGATACATTAGGTATAGATCGCTTTCTGGCCTGTTTGGGAGCATGCCACCATAGCAGGGAAGCCGTTGTCGTAGTAGACGCGGGGACGGCGTGTACGATCGATTTTATGGATCAAAACCGTGTCTTCCATGGTGGTTATATTTCCCCGGGATTGTCAATCCGTGAAAAGGGGCTTCATGAGTATGCGCCCTCTTTGCCGGAAGTGCCTCGGGAGCTTCCGGAACTTTGGCCGGGTAAAAGCACCAGGGAAGCGATACAGTGGGGAATCACAGGCGGTTTTATCAATGAAATAAGGGCAGCCATTCAGAATTACAAGCGCCAGTTTGGTGACCTGCAGGTATGGCTGACGGGAGGTGATGCCGAAATTATAGACAGGTTTATGCCCATCCCGTGCCAGAGAAATGCGTACCTGGTTTTTGAAGGCATGCGTGTATACCCGTCCGTCGGGAGATAATGCTACCCTATCCCAGCTTGCTCTTGATCAGGGAGTCCAGCATATCGAGTGCCACCTGATTCTTCCCTCCACGGGGAATAATGATATCGGCATAACGCTTGGTGGGTTCGACAAATTCAAGATGCATCGGCCTGACAAACTTCTCATATTGGGCCAGCACGCTTTCCAAATCCCGCCCACGTTCATGAATGTCCCTCCGGAGTCTGCGCAACAGGCGAATATCATCATCGGTATCCACAAACACCTTAATCTTCATCAGGTTTCTCAGCTCTGTTTCTGTGAAGATCAAAATGCCATCGATTAGAATGATATCCCTTGGGTATATGGTCTTCGTTTCCGGCAGCCGGATGTGCCTGTTAAAGTCGTAGAGAGGCATATCTATGCTATAGCCGTTGCTTAGCGCATTCAAGTGCCGAATCATCAATTCCGTTTCCAGGGAAGCGGGATGGTCGAAATTTTGCCTTGCTCTGTCCTCAAATGGCAAATGCTTGAGGTCCCGATAGTATGAATCGTGCTGAATCAGTACCAATTTGTCTTCGCCTATTCGTTCAAGAATATGACGTACAACTGTTGTTTTCCCCGAGCCGCTGCCCCCTGCGACTCCGATGATAAATGGTTTCTGCTCCAATTTCGTCTTAAAAATTATTATTAACGGGATGAAAAATTCTGACTCCGGTCATATTCTTCTTTGTACTCTTTAACAGCCCGGTAGATCGCTGAAGCCATTATGTTCTGCCCATAATCACTATCTAAAAATTTGGCCTCTTTTTTATTGCTGATGAAACCAAGTTCGACAAGTATGGCCGGCATGGAGGCATAGTAAAGAACGACAAAACCAGCCTGTTTCACACCCCGGGTATGCCGGTGAGCACGATACTCAAACTGATGGTCGAGTAAGGTAGCCAGCTTCTGGGCATTGGCCATATTGCCGCTATTGGCTAACTCATAAAGCAGTAATTGCTCATCTGTTAACTGTGGTGTTTCATTACCATTTTCCAGCTTTACCACACTGTTTTCTTTTTTCATTACTTCAAACGCAGTATGGCTCTTTGATTGACCTAAAAAGTATATTTCCGTGCCATGGGCAGAGTGCGCCGGTGAACTGTTGCAGTGAATGGATATAAAAAGATCACCCTGGGCTTTATTCGCAATATGCCCGCGTTCCTTAAGTGGAACAAAGGTATCATTATCGCGGGTATAAACGACCTTGACGCCGGTCATGTTTTCTTTGATATAATGGCCAACCTTGAGAGCAACGGAAAGGGCAATATTTTTCTCCTCGATGTGGTGATAACCAATGGTACCCGGATCCTTCCCGCCGTGACCCGCATCAATGACAACCACATCAAATTTCATTTTTTTCTTTTGTTCCAGATAGCTCTTGTCCAGATAACCGGGCCCAGCACTGTCCTGTCCTGCAAGTTTTGCATTGCTTGTATTCATATGTGACCAGTCGAACGGCACAATTCCCTTAACAAGAACATCCACATCCTTCTTCGACGCCTTTGTCAAACCAAGCAGGAAATCATGCCCGTTGCGATCCGGATAGCCGCTACAAATAAAATACTCCCCTTCTTTCAGATTGATATTGACCCCAAGACCCCATGGAACATCAAATACCTTCACATCCTTTATTGGCCCTTCATGACGTTCCACTTTCATCTTCTGATGATCTATGGATTTTTTGTAGAGAAGGAGCTGGATCTGACCTTCTGAAGGTTGCAACACCAGAAAGGAATCCACTGGACTGCTCAGTTTAAAACGGACTACATACCCCTTATGATCTCTGCGGGTTGCAATCGAAATACCGGATAACGTTGTACCCTCACCGCCGGATGGGAAGGAATAAGCGATTTGGCAGATGCTAAAAAAGAAAAAAACTATAAAAAGAAAACTTTGACGTATTCGGGCAAGCTGATGGGGTCTCATTTTCAATCCTTGATGTCTATGAAACTCACGTAAGGCATTTACGATGGGAGAAGTGTAATGTAAACGGTTACCATTTTCAAAAAAAACGCTTTAAAACTCACGAAAAGGTACAATTTATTCAGGATATTTACAGAATAATATTATAAACAGCCTATCGATGATTTATTGCTTTATGGATAATTTTGCGTACGGGGTTATCTCCTGCCGGACTTTCCTCTGTATTCGATAAAAAAAGTTCTTAGCTTTGTAAGTCTTTAACTGGCGATATCAACTAAATGCGAAAAACCTCCGATTCAGATGCATGGTGCTACCATTCGTAAGTTGATTGTTACTGTTCTCCTGATAGCCTGTAGCATTGTGAGTGTACTACTACTCAGGCAGCAATCGGGCAACACCAAACAATTAACAGGTCTAAATAAGGCCGACAGCCTGATTGTTGCGGCCTGCAACAGTTTTAATATCAGCAAATCCGCCTTCCATGTTGAAACCATTCCGGTGACACCCCATTTTAAACGAAAAATATGGCACATCTCTTTGCCGGTGAATTTGTCCCAGACCTTTTTCCATTATGATATATCACAATTGCTGAATCCCTATAGCATCCAGACCCCGGCAAAAGTGAACCTCAAGGATGGCACAATGGATATCGAGCTCTACTACAAGGATACTGTGATCAGAACCATTGCCCTCCGCAACGATACCAATTCCGTGCGATATGATATGCCGGCAAGTATCGTTCTTTTTTTTAGTCAGCGGCCCAGTGAAAAAATGACGGATCAGATACGATCACTGGGAGAACCTGTCCTTCTCGCTTTCAAAACAGACCGTGTAGTACAAACGGATTCGTGGCTTCATGTTCCGGGAATTGAAGATTTTAACATTGCCTACTGGATCGAACCGTCGTCTTCCCCGGATCAGGATTCGGAAGACCGGTGGTATATTGGCGAACAGATTCGAAATCTCGCAAAAATGATCCATCATCCACAAATCCTGGTTGGACCTGATAACAACGACGACCAGCTAAAACAGTGGACCGATATCTGTAATACCCATGGCTTTCGCATGATCGATGCCACCGATGCACTTTGGGTTTCCCAAAATACCTCAGCGCATTCATTGGTAAATATTATACGCAGATTTTACAAGCAGGCCAGCCTTGGCCATCATCCGATCCTGATGATGGCTGCTGATCAAGTGAACCTCAGTGAATTGAAACAAACGATCCCTGTTTACCGGAAACGGGGGCTTGTCATCTTGCCTCCCTCAAGAAACGTCAGATAAGAATGAGTGGTATATTACATGAAAATGGGAAAAAGCTTCTGAAGCTTTTAGAAGCCAAGGAATTTCCCCAACCGGAGTTTATCCGTATCAGGTATCCTATTCTGTTGTGCCACGGTTTCGGGTCGCTTGCCAATGTTATCAAACCCTCTCCGATGAACGATATTTGTATGTTGGCAAGAGAACATGGTATCATTGCCTTTGCGCCCAATATTACGCCATACCACTCCATCCAGGTCCGCGCATACGACTGGAAACGTATTATTCAAATCATCCTGAAGAAAACTCAGGCATCGAAAATCAACATAATCGCCCACTCCATGGCGGGTCTGGATACGCGCTACCTGATTTCCAAAACAGATATGGGAAAATATGTTAATACCCTTACGACTATTTCGACTCCCCACCACGGAACCAGCCTGGCTGAATGGGGACTATCGGCTCCGGCTAAAGTAAGAAACATATTGATTGATGTTTTTAACTGGATGGGAAACAACATCTATCCTAAAATGCAGAGTGACGTATGGGCTGCCATACAGGAATTAACACGGGATTATGTTGAAAACGAATTCAACCAGAAAATACCCGATAGCGGAGACGTGGCCTACTACTCATATAGTTCCGCCTGCGGTAAAGATACCAACTCACCTATCAATCGGTTACTGGTTCCGCTAAACAGTTACATTTATGAAAAAGAGGGTATCAACGATGGATTTGTGTCGGAGCAAAGTGCGCATTGGGGAAATTATACTGGGTTGACCGGACTCTCTCACACCGATCTTTTGAAGATCAATCTGTCATCTGATAAAGAAAAAGAGTGGGATGATTTCTGGATCGGCGTTCTTAGAATGTTGAGTAAAAAGGGACACTAAAACACAGAATCGCCTGTATTTAATTTGAATAATTAAATATCAGTGGCCAATTATTCCAGGCAGGAACAGACCTTTTCTCTTCCATCAGCGTAACAGATCATGAGAGGCCAAAATTCCTGCTCTTTTGAATACTGTATGAATGCACAGTTAATTTTTAGCACTTTATTATTATCTTGCCAGTCGATGATGATCCAGATATTACGTGCATTTATTGTTTATGCTAACCAGCAGAATCATTTGATTTAAATGATTAGCATTTTTCGCCTTATTATTAATTATACGCCTGGAGTTTTTGAGATATAACGCTAGTTGTATTGCAAAAAAACGGCCAGTGCTAAGATTAAATGCTGAACGCTCTCAGCCAGTTCAAATGAGGATAAATACAAAATAAACAGCGGGTAATACAATGAATAAATCTACTATCTTCTATACCATTCTTTTTTTGTGTGTAGCAGCGACCGTCAAGGCCCAGATAACCGTAAATGAATCCGACATACAAGGGCTTATTGGCAGCACCTACGACGTAAATTCATATGAAACTACTACCGGCAGCGATCTTACAAATCTCGCGTCGATAAAGGGAGCGAATCAGACGTTTGATTTCACTGCTATTTCGTCATTTAGTCTGAAATATCAGGGTAAAATACAATATGTAAGCCTGCCTGCTGATGTACCCGGAGCCTCCAATCCGGATTTTGCAAATGCCAATGCCGTACTCGAAATTAATCTAGCCGGAACCGGACAAACAGCTGATTCAACCGAATGGGCCTTTCTTCAAACAAAAGCCGATGGCATGTACGCTGCCGGTGTTGTATATATTTCCCCAACTGATGTCAACGGAGATGGTAAATCACCCGATACACTTACTGCAGCATATAATCCTTATCTGTTAACATCAAAATTGCCGCTAACCTATCAGACCTCATGGAAAGATACTACTACAAGTACTGTTTCAATCGGAACGACTAACTACCTGAACCAGACTGTTCAGACGGATGCGGTCGTCGATGGATATGGAACTCTTAAAATCCCAAATAAGACTGCCGACTGCCTTCGTCTGAAAGTGACCACGACTACAATCACCAGTTACATGGGAGTCCCAATTTCCAATACGACTAGTGAATCTATTCAATATATCACCAAATCGGGTGCAGCTATCAGAGCAGATATTGAACTGGATTCTAATGGGAGTCCGGTGTCGGCCAGTTATACCGAGGTCGCATCGGGAACGCCAATCGAAAAAACACCCGGGCAGGATATTGCGAAGAATTTTCGCCTGGATCAAAACTATCCCAACCCGTTTAACCCGAGTACGGTGATCAGCTACAACTTGAAACAGGCTACTCCTGTTAAACTGAATATTTATAATTCTCTGGGCCAGCAGGTGGCGACTTTGGTCAATGGGACACAAGCTGCAGGTATCCACAAAGTAACCTTCAACGCAGCCGGACTAAATAGCGGGCTTTACTTTTATAAATTGCAGGCAGGCAGCTTCGTACAAACGAAGAAGATGATGTTGATAAAGTGAGCAAATAACCGAGATGGGCTTAAGGGGATGCTTTACGCTTTTGGCATCCTCTAAAACCTTTTATTCCTCAGTCGTTCGTAATTCTGATAAGCTGTCAAATCGTACTGAATGGGCGTCAGTGAAGCAAAACCCTGTTCCAGTACTTTCACATCCAGGTCATCCCCGGAATCCAAGACTTCAAAACGGCCGGTGATCCAGTAATATGGCCGATCGTTTGGATCCATACGGCTGTCGTATTCTTCAACGTACCGGCTGTTCGCCTGGCGCGTCCATTTGATTTCTGTAAATGGTCCGGCCGGAGCATTTAAATTCAAAGTTATTCCCCTCGGTATCTCCCCTTCCAACATGAATCGAATAACACGTCTTGCTGCTTCCTGGGTGCCGCTGAGATCGGCGTCTTCGGAGTAATCGGCACAACTGACAGCAAGTGACGGATATCCGAGTATCGTTCCTTCAGTGGCAGCACTTACCGTACCGGAATACAGAATGTTTATCCCGGCATTCGATCCGTGATTTATCCCGCTTAGAACTAAATCGGGCTTGCGGTCAAGCAACTTATCATGTGCCAGCTTCACACAGTCGGCGGGTGTACCGTTGATGGCGTATCCCCAGAGTGCCCCATTCAACCGAAAAGGATTGGCGCGTAAAGGCTGCAATACGGTAATAGCGTGGCCCACTGCGCTCTGTTGGCGATCCGGGGCAATGACTGATACATCTCCAAATTCTTCTGCAACTTCCGCAAGCGCTCTTATCCCCGGTGCCGTAATGCCGTCATCGTTACATACTAAAATCAAACGTTCAGAAGCAGACATAATCAGGTATATTGCTCATCAGGTCCAGGAAAATCACAATCCTTGATATCCTTTATATATTTCCCAACTGCATCGGTTATAACGGTTTCAAGATCGGCATAGCGCCTGACAAAACGCGGGTGAAACTCTTTATTCAATCCCAGCATGTCGTGAATAACCAACACCTGTCCATCACAGCTGCCTCCGGCTCCGATACCAATTGTCGGGACCGTTAGTTTGGCTGTAACTCTCCTGGCCAAATCGCTGGGAATTTTCTCCAGAACGATTGCAAAGCAACCGGCTTCCTCCAGATGACGCGCATCACGTATGAGCTGTTCCGCTTCGTCCGGGTCGGTAGCGCGCACTTTATATGTGCCAAACTTGTAGATGCTCTGAGGCGTCAAACCCAGATGCCCCATTACGGGTATACCGGCGTCTGTAATCTTCTTAACCGTCTCGAGTACGCTGGATCCGCCTTCCAGCTTAACGGCATGAACACCCGCCTCTTTCATCAGTCGACCTGCATTCATCAAGGCTTCCTGCGGGGTAACCTGGTAACTCATAAACGGTAAATCCGCAACAATCAACGCTCGTTTAACACCCCTGACCACACACTGGCTGTGGTATATTATCTGATCAAGTGTAATAGGAAGGGTTGTTTCGTGTCCGGCCATGACATTACTGGCTGAATCACCGACCAGCACGATATCGATACCTGCAATATCCACCAGGCGTGCCATGGTATAGTCGTAGGCGGTGATCATACTGATTTTTTCGTCCCTTGTTTTCATATCCACTACGGAACGGGTAGTGATGCGGGCTGGGTTGGTATTGTTTTCGGTACTCATATCGTGAAAGCGTTAAAATTTGGCACCACTATCGAAATCCTGCTTCCTCTAAGCTATTGACCCGGTAAGGCAAAGAAAGCAAACCGGATCCATAAACAGCAGCTAATTAAGCCGGCTCGTTAGGAACCATCGCAGCCGAAGCCTCCATCTCACAGACGACCTGTCCATCGACAAGTGCACGTCCGCTCATAGTGGCAAAATTTCTGCGTTGCCCCGCCAGTTCCACCTCCATACGAAGCTGGTCACCCGGCACGACCGGTTTACGAAAACGAGCTTTCTGAATACCTGAAAAGACGATCAGTACACTATCGGGATTTTCGACTTTTTGCTTGAGCATCAATATGCAACCGCTCTGTGCAAGTGCTTCAATCTGCAGGACACCGGGCATAATTGGTTTGCCCGGAAAATGTCCGTTAAAAAACTCTTCATTGGCTGTCACATTCTTCAAGGTCACGATCCGATCCCCCTCCAGTTCCAGAACTCTATCCACTAAAAGAAATGGATATCGATGTGGTAAATATTTTTTTATTTCTTCAATATTCATCATGGCTAAAACAAATTCCCGATAGTTTCATTTCCTAAATGACTGGATAATATACCTCTTTCATTTGACGATGCCCACATATACATACGCAATGCCTCCGGTAAGGGAACGGGCCAATCGTTTCACAAATACACCCGACTCATCCATAAGCTTTATGAACCGGTCGCCTGCCGGAAAGGCTGCACTTGTTTCTGGCAGATATACATAAGCCCTCTTGTTACCGCTGAGTAAACCACCCACCGTCGGCATAACCACACTGCTGTAAAACCGGTACGGCCCTTTGAGTAACCCGCGGGGCTGGCCAAACTCAAGTACAACAACCCGCCCGCCCGGACGAACGACACGTGCCATTTCCTTCAGACAACGAACAGGATCGTCCACATTGCGGATTCCAAATGCGATACTGGCGATATCAAAACGATCATCTTCATACGGCAGATCCATTGCATCTGCCACCTCAAAGTCAATATCCAGATCCTTACTCCTGGCCTTATCCGGAGCTGTTTCGAGCATTTCCTCACAAAAATCGGTGCCTAAGACATACCCTGATGGTCCGACTTTCTTTTTAAATGCAATGGCCAGATCACCGGTACCTGTAGCACAATCGATCACCGAGTGACCACGACCGGCATTACTCTCTTTAACGGTGATGTGCCGCCAGTAGTGATGTACTCCGAAGGATAACACACTATTAACCCGGTCATATTGATCGGATATGGAGGCAAACATGCTTCTAACTTCTTCGCTCATATATAATTACTTCGACTGAAACATTTCCTGAATCTGACTCACGTCGTTGATCATTTCAGGTTTAATTGAATCGCCATCTATCCTGACATGATAAACGACGGTATTAGGTATTGCTATTTCATCCATGCGGGTCAATCCCACGTCGAACCATTTAGACAGTAAAATACGCATTAAACGGCCATGAGTCACGATCAAAACTGTCTCTGAAGGATGTTGATCGATTATTGATTGCATTCTTGCATCTGCCCGGTCCTGTACCTGTAATGGATTTTCACCGTCTTTAAAACTGCGGTCTATATCTCCGTTGTTCCAGGCGTCGTGCACAACATCCCACAAATGTTTGACATCTTTGTAACGTTTGCCCTCGTAGGTTCCAAAATGCATTTCATTGAGTTCGGGATATTGTTTAACAGAGAGTTCATGCGGCTTCATGATTATATTTGCCGTTTCGAAGGCTCTGCTCAGACAACTACTATACGCCGCATCTATAGGTACACCCGAAAGTTTATCGGAAAGCTCTTCTGCCTGTCTGCGGCCAATCTCATTCAGTGGCACGTCTCTGGTTCCCTGAATAATGTTGTATCGATTATAATCGGTCTCACCGTGTCTAACAAGCAGCAAATGGGTAGGTTCCACAAATGGTAGTATTTTGAGTATTGAGTATTGAGTATTGAGCTAATATCGGAATTTCGAAGTCTTTATTTTCAATCACTTCGGAAGTTAGAAAATTAGAGTATAAGGGAATAGGTGAATTTGGATCCTGATACCATCGGAGCGACGGGCTCACTCACTACTGGATTCTCACGGCTTCTTCTTTTTCTTCCTCTTCCTCAGCAGGTTCTGGATGTCTTTCTCCCATTGATTAACGTTCTTTTCTTTCAGATCGATACCTTCGTGCAGGGAATATTTTAAGATGATCATTCTCATAATACGGTCATTCAATGGAATGCCTTTCAGTTCGTCTCCTTTCCACCTGTTTACTAACGAGCGGAACCATCCAAATTTGAAAAAAAAGAAGAACAAAAATCCCACAACGACCTGGATATACTCCCCATGGATCCCCTTAATACTGATCATCAAAACCGCCAGAAGAACCAGCAGCATTTCGACATTGATCAATTTGATTACTTTTGTGCTTGAAAAACTTACAAATGCACTCTTGTTGTAGTGCCAAAAAGGGAAAAACACCAACGCAATGATGCCGGCGAATATGCAGTTCATGAACAGTGATAAAAGAAGAAAAATAACCAGAGAAACATTATCCGAACTCACTACCCATTCCTCGGCATCCTTGAGCATAACCCCCATGGAATAGGCATCCGTCAGACCCGGGGCATATCCATCAACCTGGTCCCTGGTTATGTGAAACCAGTGTCCATCCGTAGTGAATATCCCGGTCGGAGACTCTACAAAATCAAAATTTTGTTGTGTTCTTGGACCTTTAATCATGACGCCGACAAGATAACTCATGACTCTAAATATTTAAATATTTGTTTTGAATGAAATCACAATCAGGCTTGAGCCACGGTGGCTATCAGGCAAGTCACTGCACCGGACTGCCAACACTGCATGGCAAGTTCAAATGTTGTGGCACCGGTAGTGAACACATCATCTACAATGATGACTGCTTTACCTTTAATATGGCCTGAAGCCGAAATCTCAAATGCACCGTGTACATTATGCATTCGCTTGTCTACTGAAAATCCTGTCTGTGACCGGGTGTTGCGCGTACGGCGTGCTACACCGTCATCCGCGACATCGATGCCTGTAGCCTTAC
>DATFNI010000536.1:0-28190 GCA_035266485.1 Balneolales bacterium | reverse complement strand
ATTA
The DNA here is from genome assembly GCA_035266485.1 of Balneolales bacterium. Lineage (GTDB taxonomy): Bacteria > Bacteroidota > Rhodothermia > Balneolales > DATFMH01 > DATFNI01. The sequence goes on along the minus strand of DATFNI010000536.1, from coordinate 28,186 downwards.
TCTTCTTATCGATAATACTTCTTTGGATAACACAAAGCAAACACTGATACTTATTTTATTCATCGATGAATTACAGTGATTCAAAATTTTACGTTATTCAGCTTGTTCCTGTCCGGAACCTTCCTCATCAATTCTTCGTACAAAACCTATTACGATTATTTATCCGTCTGGTATAATTACGTTCTTCATTGAATCGAAACTAATATCATCAGGAATCAACAAACAGGATTTTATCTGCCCGAAGAGATTTTATTACCGGCCTGAAGTGACAAATCCCCGAACAATCATTTTAGTGTCCCTTGCCTATAAAAGTGATTTGCTACCTATCATTTTTGATAAGAAGGAACTGAAGAAACGCAATAAATGTATCGAGAAACTTGTGAATGGCAAGATCATCGAAAAAGCTACATCCGCTGCTATTGAGGCAATTCAGACTGCTGCTATGATTGTAACATCTACAGTACATTAATGTCAGAAAAAAGATTATTCTTAATGACATCTCTGGTTGCTATGATTTAAATTATGGTATACATATTGAGTATGAGCTTAAAAAACAGGAGGAAGCCATGCTTACACAAGAGATACCTGCATCTGGCTACGATAAGATTAAAGAGGCTCAAAAGAGGGTATGGAACTGTGGCAATTATTCCAGGACCGGATCAAAACAGATAATCGTTGCCGAACAACTCTGCGAAAGTGTCGATCTCCATGGTGGCAGAGAAGTACTGGATGTAGCCACTGGTCCCGGTAATACGGCATTGGCAGCTGCAAGACGTGATTGCGTCGTCACAGCTATCGATACGGTCCATTCACTAATGGACATCGGGCGAGAACGAGCAGAGGCTGAAGGGCTCGAGATCGATTTTCATGAAGGAGATGCCGAACACATCCCCTATCCCGATGAACATTTTGACTATGTATTGTCATCATTCGGTGTTCAGTTCACTGCCAACCAGAAGAAAGCTGCCAGAGAACTGATCCGGGTATGCCGGCATGGTGGCAAGATAGGATTAGTTAACTGGACTGCCACCGGGTTTATGGAAGAATTCAACGAGATCCTGAACACCTATGCACATTTGCCAGCCGTGGCATCGCCTTACTTATGGGGCGAAAAAGGATCTTTAACTGATTTCTTCGGTGACGCTGTCACCAAATTAAAAATCATACCAAGAACGTTTGTTTACAGGTTCAAATCTGTAGAATCCTGGCAGGAATGTTTCCGCAATACCTATGGACCATACCTGCTGGCTTTTGAGTCGCAGCATCACGATAAGAGGGAACAACTGACGAGAGATCTGCTCAATATTGTCCAGCTGTACAACAGATCAGGTGATGAGACCCTGATTCTGCCGCTGGACTACGTGGAGGTTGTGGCTGTAAGAAGCTAGTCAAGTCTCTGCCGTGCAAGTGATTGATCATTCAGGTATTGAAAAGGATCATCATTCTGGAAAAAATTGGGACCTTCCCGGTTGATTTCTTCGAATTTCTATCCGACAATACGATGAATGGTAACGGATATAGCTATAGGTACGGATCGACCGCGGCCAGTTATACATCCTCAATTATTCAGAATCATGGTAAATTCAGTTTTGACTTTTCTTTCTGTCTGTTTGATTACAACAGCATCTTTTGCCCAGCAGTCATTCAAAACGGATACTATTGCAACAGATAATGGCAACCTGGAGATCACTTTTATCGGGCATGCCTCACTGATGTTCCGTTATGGGGGCCATGTCATCGATGTCGATCCTGTTTCCAGAGAGGCCGATTATTCGAAGATGCCCAAAGCCGATATTATCCTGGTAACCCACGAGCATCCGGATCATTTTGATCCCACTGCGATTTCTGAAATTCTGAAACAAACGACTATTCTTGTTCTTACCAAGACCTGTGCGAAAGTGATTCCGGGCAGAACCGTAATGGGCAATGGAGATATCCGGACAATAAATAGAATAAAAATTGAGGCTGTTCCCGCATACAACATTGTTCATAAACGCCCCAACGGGGAGCCATATCATCCTAAAGGCAGAGGGAATGGATACATCCTTACCTTTGGCAACAAACGGGTTTATGTGGCCGGCGATACCGAAAATATCCCGGAAATGAAGGCGTTTGGGAAAATCGATATTGCTTTTCTGCCGATGAATCTTCCTTATACCATGACTCCTCAGATGGTTGCCGATGCGGCCAGGATACTCAAACCAAAGATTCTGTATCCCTATCATTATGGAAATACTGATCCCCAAAAACTGGTTAACCTACTCAAGGAAGATCACGAGATACAGGTCCGGATTCGCAAAATGAGATAGGCTTGTACATACGGGTCGAGGCGGATCTGCAGCTGTATTAACGCTACGGAATTTTCTAATTGATGCGTCCACGCCTGGAAATCGAATATTGTACACAGTGCACCTGACTGTTGCGAGCCGCCTGGATTGCCCAGGAACTACTCACGACCTTCTCATTTAAACTTGGTGAAGTTGCCTTGATTCAGGGTACCGGTGGCATCTTTGAAGTACGACTCGATGAGGAACTTATCTTTTCCAGAAAGGAACATGGACGATTTCCGGAATCAAAGGAGCTGAAACAGCTGGTTCGCGATAAAATTGCTCCAGAAAAGCATCTCGGTCATAGTGACAGCAATCAGTAATAACTAATAGCGATTTGTTCCTTTCAGCCATAGTCTCGGTACTATTTTTCAGTTTGAGTTCCTATCATTAGGACTTCTGACACCCTAAAAGGAATTTGATTCATTATGGCAAGCGATTACCCCATCCTGGAACTGAACGAGGCCACCGTAATACGAAGTCACAGCCGGATACTGGACCGTTTTTCTCTGTCGATCAAAAGAGACGAGAACACGGCTATCGTCGGCCCGAACGGGTCAGGTAAATCTACACTTATTAAACTATTAACTTCCCAGCTTCATCCGCTTGCCCATCACGACAACACGGCCCCTGTTAAGATATTTGGGAAGTCCAGCTGGGATATTTTCAAGATGCGGACTCACTTGGGTATCGTGTCGTCTGATCTTCAGGAAGATTTCATCCATAATACCCGTCGGGGACATATAAGCGGACAAGACGTTGTGATATCCGGATTCTTTTCAAGTCTTCGTCTATTCTCACATCATAAAGTAACCGGCAATATGGTCACCAAGGCTTCAGAAGCTCTGGACCGTATTGGGGCCGGTTATCTCTCACAAAAAATGCTCGATGAGATGTCAACCGGAGAAGTGCAACGTGTTTTGATCGCGCGTGCGTTGGTGCACGATCCAGAAGTACTGGTATTTGATGAACCCACCACGGGTCTTGACCTTGTAGCCAGACATAAATGTATTTCTATCATGCGTAAGATTGCCAGGGAAGGCACGACAGTGATATTGATCACACATCATATTGAGGAAATAATTCCGGAAATCGGCCGGGTCATTTTGCTGCAGAAAGGAACAGTTGCTTTCGATGGACCCAAACGGGAAGTTCTAACATCCGATAAACTCAGCAATGTTTACAATTATCCCGTCATACTTGAAGAAAAGGCAGGTTTTTATGAGGCTACTCTCAACCACGAAGATGTGATTGTGTAAAAATTGTATCGTTAATATAAGTGGGTGAAACATGAAAAATATTACCATAGCGGCCGCTCAATTCGAACCCAGAGATGCAGACAAGAAATATAATCTGGCAATTATAGAAGAACTCACTGCCAAGGCAGCTGAATTGGGAGCAGATATTATAAGTTTCCATGAACTTTCGATTACCGCTTATACCTTCCTGAAAGATCTGGACAAGGCCCAGATCAGGAAACTTGCCGAAAGAGTCCCGGAAGGAGAAAGTACGAGGAAGCTCAAAGAGCTGGCAACGACGTATGAGATTACGATTATGGCCGGCTTAGTGGAAATTGAGGATGAAAGTGTATACAACACGTATATTTGTGTGGATTCTACCGGGCTAATTGCTAAACACAGGAAACTGCACCCCTTTATCAGCCCGCATTTATCACCGGGGAACCACTACACTGTCTTCGACTTGATGGGATGGAAATGTGGTATCCTTATATGTTATGATAATAATGTCATTGAAAATGTTCGGGCTACTACATTGCTTGGTGCCAATATTGTTTTTGCTCCACACGTAACTATGTGTACTCCCTCACCTATGCCGGGGAGAGGATATGTTGATGATCACTTTTGGCAAAATAGAAAAACGGATCCGGTTCCACTGAGAATGGAGTTTGATGGTCCTAAAGGCAGACAATGGCTTATGAGATGGCTGCCTGCCCGGGCTTATGATAATGGTGTTTATTATGTGTTTACGAATCCAATTGGTTACGATGGAGAGCATCTGAAGAATGGTAATTCTATGATCCTGGATCCTTATGGTGAGATCTTAACAGAGATTAAGAGCTTTGAAAATGAAATTTGCACAGTCACCGTAACCCCCGAAAAACTTAAACTAGCCGGCGGGTATCGATATAGAAATTCCCGGAGACCTGAATTATATAGAGAAATACTTGGTAAACAACATACACCTGTAACTCTTCCAGTCTGGATGCAGAATGGCTCTTAAAATCAGGCCAGAGTTCTAGTCCGGCTACTCCTGAAGTATTGGGATTATTTGAACGATTTTCAATATCCAAGCATAAGTCGAAAATAATCCATAACTTTAGCCGCAGTTGATAAATAATCTGCTCTTTTTTGGGTGCTTGTGATGTATTATTCACTGGTTACGCATCTTCGAAACAGCAGGCTAAATTCATCAGCTTATTAATAGTAACACAGTAAAATCGCCGATGCGTAATTAACACTTGAAGGAACACTTCGTTTCGAGTGAGTGTAGTTACGTTTTTTGGTGAGCTAAATAGTATAAGTAATGCAATATGGTAAAGTAAAATGGTTCGATGCTAAAAAAGGATACGGCTTTATCGAACCCGAAGACGGAAGTAAAGATGTCTTTGTTCACCGTAACAACGTAGAGAATCTGGGATTTCAGGAAGGACTCCGGGACGGGGAAGAAGTTGAATTTTCTGTTGAGGAGACAGATAAAGGTTTGAGTGCACAAGAAGTACGACGCCTGCAGTAACAACTTGAATAACATATTAAATGACAGACAGCCCGGTTACAACGACCGGGTTTTTTTTATCCATTCATCAAGCTTCCCTTCCCCCTTGTTTTACAGCTGTCTCGCCATAATCGAATAATTTCACCTCTTGATCTTTGATTTGTTTTACCTACATTACTGCCAACCAGTTACTCAATTTTTAATGCGGCGGTTGAAACTGCCATAACACGGAATTAACCATGACTTCTGAAATGAATCGTAAAAGTTTTCTGAAACTGATGGGCCTCGGCGTGGTGACAGCCGCCACAACCAAGAAAACCATGGCATCAACACTCAGCCACCTGCAATCCGATGAAGTGATGTTTTATGTAGGAACGTATACCACTGGCAAAAGTAAAGGAATCTATCGGTGTACTTTCAGTCCGTCGACGGGCAATATTAGCATGGAAGGTTTTACCGAGGGAATCGTGAATCCCTCTTTTCTAACCATCGCTCCAGACAATAAGTATCTCTATGCAGTGAGTGAAACGGATAAATACGAAGGCGAAACCAGCGGCTCCGTGGATGCTTATAAAATCGATACTGGTACAGGCGGACTGGAGCATTTGAACAAAAGACCCTCGCACGGGGCAGCTCCCTGTTTCATTATTACCAGTAACGATGGCCGTTATGTGATGGTGGCAAACTATAACAGTGGGAACCTGGCTGTTTTTCCCGTTGCTAAAGACGGAAGTCTTGGGAGAATAACTGATCTTGTTCAACATCATGGTTCGGGCGTCAATCCTGAACGTCAGGAAGGTCCGCACGCTCACTCCATTGTACTGGATCCGGCAAATAAGTTTGCCCTTTCCTGTGATTTGGGAACCGATAAAGTGATGATCTACAAGTTTGATCATGAACATGGCAAACTCATTACAGCATCACAACCATTTGCAAAAGTGAAACCAGGCCTGGGCCCACGGCATGTAAAATTTCACCCAAGCGGCCGGATTGTATATGTGATTTGCGAGATGGGCAATACCATGCTGGTATTTGATTATAATCCGGAAAATGGTCATTTAAAACAGAAACAATTGATCTCTACGCTGCCATCCGATTTTCACGGAACAACCGACGCTGCGGAGCTGCAAATATCCTCAGACGGACGTTTTCTGTATGGCTCAAATCGTGGAGCCGATTCTATTGTCGTGTATTCCATCAATCAGAAAAGTGGCGAAATCACACCTGTTCAGTACCAATCTACCCTTGGTAAATTCCCTCGCCATTTTATCCTGGATCCCACGGAAAAATACCTGATCGCTGCGAACGAGCATACGAACAATGTCGTCGTATTCAACCGTGACCAGAACAGCGGAAAAATAACACCCGCCGGGAAGTCGATTGATATCCCCGATCCGGTATGCATCAAATTTCTATAAGAACAGGATGATACTTTTAAGGACTATCCGGAATCAATACAATTCCATATAATTTCAGTTGCCGCATTCAAAAAGGCTACGGAAACACGGGCTATCCCAGAATATTTCCTCTATGCTTCTGTGGCAATTAATAAGGTGTAGCATTCCCTGATAGTCATATTCCCTTTTTACCCTTTTACTATCGCCATAACTGTGTAAAATTCTTTTCAAAATATAATAATGCCCTTGAAAAATAAAGCCAAATGACATATATTTAATGCCATAAGGCATAAAATAATTAAGTGGGTATATTATGAACAAAAAAGATTCATCAGGAAAAGCTGAAGAGCCACTAGCCCTTTATAGGGTCCAGGTAGAAAATCCCTTTGCTTTTTGGGATTTAGCAATGGCTGCAGCCCGAATATCCGAAGGGTTATCCACCTACATCCTCGAAGTCATACGCCGCGATTTGCAACTCTCAAATGCCGAGCTGGCACATGTAGTCTCCATTTCACCACGCACGCTGGCTCGCAGAAAAAAGGAAGTCCGTCTTCCTTCCGACGAGTCCGAACGTGCCTACCGTGTGGCGCGCCTCATTGAAATTGCCGCCGATATTCTGGGCAGTAAAGAAGAAGCACAGGGTTGGATGAAGGAACACAATTTTGCTCTTGGCAATCAAAGGCCCCTTGATCTTATACGTACGGAACCCGGCGCGCAACTTGTCGAGCGTATCCTCAGGCAGATAGAACACGGCATTACAGTTTAAAAATGGCAACACGAACCGTTTGGCGTATCTGTTTACCTGAATTTGCAGATACTGCCTTCTCCGGAATTGGAGCTGAAAAATTCGGTGGCCGCTTCAACAGTCCGGGTAATGCTATCGTGTACACCTCCGGATCCCTGTCTCTCGCACTACTTGAGATGCTCGTACAGGCTAATGCGGTCAAACGACTCATGCGACAAGTATGCATTCCCGCGGAAATTGATGATAAACATCTCAAAACTTACAAACAGGAAGAACTGCCGACCGCATGGGATACAATCCCGTATTCACATGTATCACAAAGGATTGGAGATCAATGGCTGAAGAGACAAAAATCACTTGTACTTCGCGTTCCCAGTGTTGTTGTTCCCCTGGAATACAATTATCTGATCAACCCGCATCACACGGACATTCAATCGATCCTCATCAAGGAACCATTTCCAGTTCCTTTCGATTGCCGGTTGCAAAACCATTAATCGCGTTTATACCAAACAAAAATTCTCATGTCAGATGCAATTACCTTCGACAAAGATCAGACGGCAGTTCTCATCATGGACTATCAGAATGAAATTATGAATATGCTTCCGGAGTCACACCGGCAATCTCTCCTGGAACATGCCGAAGCGGTTCTTAGCCAGGCACGCGAGAATGGGTTGCCTGTTATTTATATAGCGGTCCGGTTTCGGAAGGGGTATCCTGAAGTTAGTCCGAAGAATAAGAGCTTCAGTAGTCTAAAAGAGGCAAACCGGCTCATTGAAGGTACTGCCGGTGCTGAAATTCACAGCCAGGTAGCCCCTCAAGATGGTGATGTTGTGGTGACCAAGCGACGTGTTGGAGCCTTTTCAACCACGGATCTCGATGTCGTTCTCAGATCCCAGGGTATTTCGCATCTGGTTCTGTTTGGAATTGCAACGAGCGGTGTAGTCCTGTCAACAGTACGATGGGCCGCAGATATGGATTACAAATTGACAGTCATTGCCGATGCCTGTGCTGATCATGATGAGGAGGTCCACCACGTACTCACAGAAAAAGTTTTCCCGCGACAGGCAGACGTGATACGAACCGCCGATTTCCTGAAAGCATTAAACTTTATCTGATATCCAGGAAGAGATTTGCCGAGCACAAAGCTTGAAGCCTGGCAGAATGCCTACCGTCTCCCTGCCAAACGTTTATTCTATCAACAACCAACTGTCAACTATACTACTTATCCTCGGTGACCCACCGGGTTTCAAGGCGTGCAAGGGGCGTCTCTTCGGTCTTCTTGATTAACTGATGCCGCAAAAGTTTTGAATTTGCGTTATCCAGTTCACTCAGATTACTAATCACATTGGTCCCCTGCCTGGATTCAGCCAGAAACTGAACTGTCAGTTCAACAGGTCGATACTTTTTCAGGAAGGCGTCATCCATCGGTTCAAGCGCCCATTCAATGTAATGCACATTATTGACGTGCCCATTCACATCGAGGTCACTACGCCTTGCAATAAGCTCCGCCGAACGAACGGTCTGGTCGGGTTCCGGTAGTTGCTGGTGCAGATCAATAGTTAGTGCCCGGGGAGTATCCGGGCGAATGAGGTTAACAACCGACTCCGGCAAACGGTATGGACGCCGGGTGGTCCGGTCTATAACCAGCCAGACGCTTGTGGCTTTAACCAGGGACTGGCCGCCATTATCCAAAATCTCAAAATCACGCGTTGTAAAGAGGCGATCCGTACCGGAAGGCCAGGTTCTTACAGTTATCGTCTGTCCAAGCCCCGGTGGTTTTGTGATATTCAAACGTAACCGCGACAGGACCCAGGTTTTGTTATTCTTACCCAGATCATCAATCGAGACATGCAATTTCTCAGCATGATTGCCGGCAGCCTCTTGAAGATAGTTACAAAGGGAAGCGAGATTAGTGACACCGTTGATGTCGATCTCATAAGTCCTTACCCGAAATTCTTCTTCCCATACAGAATCATTTTGTATTCTGTCGGTTTTACTCATCTAATCTAATTCGTTTAAACTTTGATACCAGGTTTTAACTGAATATGAAGCTCATCAAGCTGACGAGAATCCACCACATCCGGGCAGTTATCCATTAAGCTTTGGGCTTTTTGATTCTTAGGAAATGCGATGACATCGCGAATGCTTCCTGCTTTCGTCAACAGCATAATAATCCGGTCCAGCCCAAGTGCGATTCCCCCGTGTGGCGGCGGACCAAAACGGAACGCATCCATAAGAAACCCGAATTTTTCCTGGGCTTCTTCTTCACCAATTCCCAATAGATGAAACATCTTTTGCTGCACATCGCGCTGATGAATACGAATCGATCCCCCACCGATCTCATTTCCATTCATCACCAGGTCGTATGCCCTGGCACGTATGTTTTCAGGTTCACCTTCCATCTTGCCAAGATCATCAATTTTAGGTGAAGTAAACGGGTGGTGCATGGCATAGAAACGTCCTTCTTCCGGTTCCCATTCCAGCAATGGGAAATCTGTCACCCAAAGAAGATCACGACGATTCTCATCAATCAGGTTATAATCACGGGCAATCATCAGTCGAAGCTGGCCGAGTTGTTCGTACACTTCCGGAGCGCGGCCTGCCAGAATTAGGATCAGATCACCGATACCCGCCTTGGCACGTTCAGCCATAGCCCGACTTTCATCTTGGCTTACAAATTTGCTCACACTTGAATAGAGCTCATCTTCATTATTCTTCATGTAAATGAGCCCGCCGGCCCCAACCTCATCTTTCACACGCTGAGTCAGGCGATCCATAACTCCTCTGCCAAGGGAACCTAGTCCTGGTGCCACAAATCCAACCACTTTTCCCCCTTTCTGGACTGTGCTTGAAAACACACGAAATTCAGAATCTTTCACCAAATCAGACAGATCCACAAACTTCAGATCGAAACGGGTATCAGGTTTATCCGATCCGTAGGTTTCGATGGCTTCCTGATAGGTCATTCGTGGGAACGGGGTCTTTACTTCCTCATTGAGCAGTCCTTCAATCACTCCTTTTATGAGTCCTTCGGTCATTTTGTAGATATCTTCTTCATCTATAAAAGACATCTCGACGTCAATTTGTGTGAATTCAGGCTGACGGTCGGCCCGCAGGTCCTCGTCACGAAAGCATTTTGCGATCTGGAAATAACGGTCCATACCTGAAACCATCAGGATTTGCTTATACGTCTGCGGACTTTGCGGAAGAGCAAAAAACTTACCCGGATTTACTCGGCTTGGCACCAGATAGTCGCGGGCCCCTTCGGGGGTGCTGCGCATTAAAATAGGTGTCTCGATTTCAGCAAAATTATTCTCATGAAAATATGAACGGACCAAATGATAGGCCTCTGACCGCAACATCATATTCCTTTGCATGACGGGTCGGCGCAAATCCAGATATCGGTAGCGAAGACGCAGATCTTCATTTGTTTTAAGGTCGTTTGCAATTTCAAATGGCGGCGTATCGGATTTTGATAAAATCTCAAGTTCGTGAACCCGCACTTCTATTTCTCCGGTTGGGAGATTCGGGTTGATATTGATTTCATCTCTGAGCTTTACAACTCCTTTAACGGCAACAACATACTCACTCCGAAGCGAATCAGCAAGAGAATGTGCATCTGCATTATCCTGAGGTGAAAAAACAATCTGAGTAATGCCATACCGATCTCTTAAGTCAATAAAAATGACGCCACCAAGATCTCGACGGGTATCGACCCAACCATTTAATATGACTTCGTTACCAGTATCACTTTTGCGAAGTTCGCCGCTGTTGTGAGTTCGTTTTAGTTGCATAATTGAAATATTCGCGAATTACCTGTTATAAATGAATTGCCATACAAGTCGGCAAAAATAAACAATCTCATAACCAATCGCTCGTCTGGTGATCATAATGAGTTACACCTTTTTTTTAAATTGTATACAAGCGACTTAATGATTCCACCACAAATATTACGCTTTTTTAATACTTATGGTTATTCTGGATTGGAATGTTTCGTAAAAAATACGGATAATGAACACTGAATTGGCATACAGTCTCTTGGTAGGTTCCGTAAATTTACCAACTTTCTGTTGCAGGTGTGGCTTTGAATCAGACTTTCGTGGATACCCAACATTTCTCAAACGGTAACAGACGCTTGTATCACTGTCCTATGGATAAGGAGTTATCTGATTTTGACGGTACATGGTTGTGTGAGGCTGCAAGTCGGCTATCCGGTGCTCCGATTGCAGGATTATACTTGAATCTACCCATACGTAACTATACGGATGAACATACCACGTGGCATCAATTCATCAGCTATGATGATCATCAAAGTTCCGACAAATTCCGGGAATTTGTTGATTTCATCCTTACAGAACATAGGAACACACAATCCAAACAGATAAAGACGATTTCCCGTCATGAATTGCAAGAAATGCCTGCACCTTGGGATTTGCTTGTTATATGTCCTATTATTTTAGATGCTGAATTTACGGAATGGCTGGTTTTGGGATATGACAATCCAACTTTATCAGGCCGTTCCATGGAAGATTTAGTAGAGGATGCAAAAACAGTTTCAGAGTTTATACTCTCAATTCTAACCAAGTTGCAGCCCCTGATTTTTTCACCTTCACAGGGTCTCGGTTCAGATATCCTTGAAGCGCTAGGGTCAAATGATGAATTAGCGTTTGCCGTGTTTTCAACGGATGGCAATATGATTATGTCGAGCAGACGCTGGTCTCGTTTTTTTGACGGAAAAAATTCTCTGATTTCCACCTCAACCATCGCGGAGAAGTGGAGTCCTGAATGGAACCGTGCTCTTGGCGGAGAAACCGTAAAGGGACATTGGCTGCCACCGTATAATCAGGATACCCCATTAAATTGGTCAATGATTCCGTGGCGGACTAAACTAGGGGAAATAAAGGGCATTATCGTGTTGAGTGAGGTTTTGCATAGAAATAATTTGCCGGAGGATGGGGAAAAAACACATTTATTAAGTAAATTCATTTCTATTGAAAAAGAAAGGAAAATCCTTGCCAAAAGACTTCATGATGAGCTTGGCCAATCCCTCTCGGCCGCTTTATTGAATTTGGAATTGGTCGGTCAATCCAATGATTTGGGCGATCAGGAAGCCGCACTACAAAAGGCGCGATCTCTGCTGAATCAAACCATTTCTGATATAAGAAGCATTTCCCAACAACTTCGCCCTTCAATCATTGACGATTTTGGACTGACTACAGCTTTGAAGGTTTTGTGCAATAACCTATCCAGAACTTCGGATAAAAAGATCCATTTTTATGCATTCCAGGTTGACAGTGAAATTCCGGAGTTTTACCAAATTACCGTCTTCAGAATCTGTCAGGAAGCACTGGAATACATTATTAGTTATACCAAAGCCTCTGTTATCAATGTGCAACTCTTCCAACGTGAGACGTCTGTATTGCTGCACATACATGATGAGGATTTATTTAATCACAAAGATCAGTGGAGTTTACGTGAAAAAGCAGGCATCGAAGACTATTTCTCCGGAATAAAGGAACAAACTAATCTTCACAATGGCGACTTTCACATGGACCTGCAAACTACAAATGGAACTGATCTGATCATCCAATTCCCACTAAACGATTATTCAAAAGAGTTACAAGACAAGAGTTATGAAGAGAATTAAGGTAATCCTTGCCGATGATCACGATATCGTTCGCTTTGGCATAGCAAGTGTCATTCGGACAGCAGATGATATAGAACTTATTGGAGAAGCTTCTGATGGCAGAGGTACTATTGAGTTATACAAACAGTTTACCCCGGATGTTGCCATTGTTGATATTACAATGCCAGGCATGAACGGTATTGAAACCACACGTGCCATCCTCGAATCTTATCCTGATGCAAGAATCCTTATACTGACCATGCACATGGATGAGGAATACCTGAACCAGGCCTTAAAAGCTGGTGCCAAAGGATATTTGCTCAAAAACTGTGATAAGCAGGAACTGGTCAATGGCATACGTTCGATTGCCAAAGGCGATAAAGTATTCAGCGGCACAATTTCCATGCTAATGACAGAACATTACATCAACTCTGTTACAGATGTCCAACAGGAGAAACCGCAGCCGCGAAGCGGAAGTATTCACCTTACAAAACGTGAAAAGGAAATTCTCAATCTGATTGCTGATGGACTGACAAGCCAGGAAATAGCAGAATCACTCTACATTTCACCACGTACCGTTGAGACTCACAGGGCAAATCTTCTGCAAAAGCTGGATATTAAAAATACCGCTGGACTAGTGCGTTATGCAGTAGAAAATGGTTTCATTGGAGCTTAAAAACTTGGTCTTTCTATTTGCACCGATATACGTAAGTAGCTAATATTAAAAAAATTTATTGGAAATAATCGGCGCAAATTATTGCCTCATATACTTGCTTCTGTTACTTTAGTTATAGCAAATGGGGTAATAGCCGTCTGTAGATGATAATTTAACATCCTGCCTATGATCGGGCGGGATGTTTTTATTTATATTCGGCTACTTAAAAGCTTCACAATGACCGTTGTGAAGCTTTTTTATTCTCAGGCTGCATGATTTTTAATGTCCGTCACAGTGTAGGACTGATTGCAATTTATCAGATACCAGACAGTTGTGAGCTCTTATATCAGCATCTTCACCTTTCATACAATTACTGCATATGTACGGTGACTCACATTGCATCCGTACTTAATTAACCAAGAGCAAAATAGGTTGTCTTCTCTTATAGAAAACTGTTGAAATTGTCAGGTCTTTACATATCTTATGAATAAAAGACATTTAACTCTTAAATTAATAGCTATGTGCCTGGCCATACCTGGAAAAATCGTTGATATCGGGCCTCGGGAGGATGAGATGATAATGGGAAAGGTCAGTTTTGGGGGACTCGAAAAAGAGGTTTGCCTTTCATATGTACCCGATGCAAAAATCGGTGATTATGTAATTGTACATGTAGGTTTTGCACTTAACAAAATAGATGACGATGAAGCCCGACGGGTATTTGATTACCTGGAACAAATGGGTGAAACAGAAGAGATAAAGTCGAACTCTGATTAATGGCAATTTGCCGGCTTCTGACTGCCTGTTGCCAATCAAAAACCACGCACAATAGGTTTAAATTTAAAACAACTAAACACCATTCTGGAGACGGTTGCCGTGCACGAATTATCCGTTGCCCAAAATATTATCCGGATTGCAAGGGGGCATCTGACCCCGGATCAGGAACCACGGCTGCAAATCATCCGGGTTCGGATAGGCGCGTTCTCCACGATTGTTCCCGAGTTGCTACAGTCCGGTTTCGAAGCAGCTAAAGACGGCACTCCGATGAGTACTGCCAGATTGGAAATCATGGTCGTACCTCTTCGAATAAAGTGTAATATCTGTGGATATGAAAGTGAAATAGAACCGGTTGATTTTGCCTGTCCCCTTTGTTCCTCAACCGATATTGAGATTATTGCAGGCGATGAATTGACCGTCGTAAATCTGGAAATTTCCGAAAACTAAATCAGCTTTTTACCTATGAGTATTAAAACAATTGAACGAAAAGTTCTGCAAAAAAATGATGAGGTTGCCGGTGAAAATCGCTCATTTTTTGAAAGAAAAGGGATTTTTGCGCTTAATCTTGTAAGTTCACCCGGCTCCGGGAAAACCAGCCTACTTGAACAGACGCTGAAAAATCTGGAATCACGGGCTATCAAACCAGCTGTCGTCATTGGCGATGTCCAGACTAGCCTGGATGCCGAACGGCTACAGTCTTTCGATATACCGGTCATCCAGCTCGTCACCAACGGAGCTTGTCACCTGGAAGCCATGCTGGTCCGGGATGCACTGACAGATATCCAACCGGATCAGACCGAGCTGTTATTCATCGAAAACGTTGGCAACCTGGTCTGTCCGGCAGGATTCGATCTCGGGGAGGCTATGAAGGTAGTCATAGCCAGTACTACTGAGGGAGATGATAAACCACTCAAATACCCGGCCATGTTTCGCAATGCAAAGGTGCTGGTTATCAATAAAACGGATCTTCTCCCCTACGTTAACTGCAATATGGATCAGCTCCGGGAGAACGCCCTTCGTATTAATCCGTCCCTCACTATTTTTGAGACATCATGTGTAAATGGTGATGGCATCGATCAATGGTGCGACTGGCTGGCCCGACAGGTGAAGGAGCGAACATGGCAAAACGTGTCCGGATAACAATTCACGGCATGGTTCAGGGCGTCGGTTTCCGGCCTTTTGTTTACCGGCAGGCCAATACCTGTAACCTGACCGGGTGGGTGATCAACGACACCAGGGGAGTGACCATCGAAGCCGAAGGACCTCAAGCTTCCCTGGACCAGATGCTGCATGCTTTGCAACATGATAAACCACCGCATGCCTATTACGAAGATTTTGATATCCAATATCTCGAGCCCGCCGGGTATCATCAATTCGAAATTCGTGAAAGCGAGAATAACGGCAGCAAGCAGGTATTGATGCTGCCCGATATCGCTACATGTCCGGAATGTTTGAAGGAAATTTTTGATCCGAATAACCGACGCTACCTCTACCCTTTTACCAACTGTACACATTGCGGACCCCGTTTTTCAATAATTACCGGTCTGCCATACGACCGCCGGCAGACTACAATGACCAAATTCATGATGTGCGATCGGTGCCGGCAGGAATATGAGGATCCGGGAAACCGGCGTTTTCACGCTCAGCCCAATGCCTGTCCCGATTGCGGGCCCCAAATGGAACTTTGGGATGCCAGTGGGCAGGTACTTGCCCGCCGGCATATTGCAATGAAACGAGCAGCTGACGCGATCAAACAAGGACAGATCGTTGCATTAAAAGGTCTTGGAGGCTTTCAGCTTCTTGCGATTGCCACAAATCAATCATCTGTCGAACAACTCCGGAAGCGCAAAAACCGGGAAGAAAAGCCGTTTGCCTTGATGGTCACTTCTTTAGCACAAGCCCATAAATTATGTTCCATTTCCAAAAAAGAAGGGACACTCTTAACCTCGCCCCAAGCTCCCATCGTCATTCTGAATCGGAAAAACGACCCGAAAGTGCCGCTTGCATCTTCCGTAGCACCCGGGCATCCGACGCTCGGCATCATGCTTCCCTACACTCCGCTACATCATATCCTGATGCGTCTTTTGGGCGCCCCGGTCGTTGCCACGAGTGGTAATATAAGCGACGAACCCATTTGCACGGACGAATTTGAAGCGCTGGAACGGCTGCGTGGAATCGCCGATCTGTTTCTGGTTCACGACCGTCCCATCGAAAGGCACCTTGATGATTCGGTAGTTCGAATGATAGCGGGTAAACCAACCGTATTGCGTCGTGCTCGGGGGTATGCTCCATTTCCTGTATCCGTTAAAACCGAAGAGGATGTTAATAGGAGGTCAGAAAGACGGGATAATGTACCAACGGTCCTTGCACTCGGCGGCCACCTTAAAAACAGTATCGCGGTCAACAAGGGGACCAACATGTTTGTGAGCCAACATATTGGGAATCTCAACACCTATGAAGCCACGAAAGCATATCACAAAGTTGCCAACGACTTGCCACGTTTATATGACCTTAGTCCTGATCTGATTGTACACGATCTGCACCACGAGTATTATACCAGTAAGGATGCGATGAATCGGCATCTGCCAACGTATGCGGTGCAGCACCACTACGCTCATATCCTTTCATGTATGGCAGAACATCAGCTCGAAGGGCCACTGCTCGGTGTTAGTTGGGATGGGACAGGGTATGGATCCGACGGAACGATATGGGGTGGCGAATTTATCCTCTGTGACCAGAAATCCTGGAGACGAGTAGCCACCTTCCGAAGCTTTCGACTTCCCGGCGGTGACAAAGCAATGCACGAACCACGCAGATCGGCGTTGGGGATGTTGTATGAAATGCTGCGAGATCAGGCATTTCGAAAGTCCGATTTGCCAACCCTAAGGTCATTTTCAGAGACAGAGATCAGGGTTATCAAAGAAATGCTAAAACATGGGATCAATGCTCCTGTTACCACGAGTGCGGGTCGTATCTTCGATGCGATTGCTTCTCTCCTGGATATGCGGCATAAAATCACTTACGAAGGACAAGCTGCGATAGCCATGGAGCATCTTATCCCACAAATTAAGACGGAGGAGACTTATCCGTATGAGCTTACTTTCAAACAAGATCTTTTGATAATCGACTGGGAACCAATGATCCAACAGATTCTTGAGGATTTACCCAAAAGTGAGCCGGGAAGAATATCAATGATGTTTCATAACACTCTATCCGATATCATCATCGATGTCGCCACACGAATCGGTGAAAAAGAAGTGGTCATATCGGGTGGTTGTTTCCAAAATGTGTATTTGACTGAGCAAACCATTTCGAAACTCACACAAAATGGATTTCGTCCATACTGGAATCAACAAATTCCTCCTAATGACGGCGGGATAGCCGCAGGCCAACTCTACTATGCCTTATGCAATACCGAAGCACTGATAAAGGAGACGAATCATTATGAAGTACCTGGATGAGTACCGCGATCCCGATGCGGCTCAAAAATATATCGATCTGATTCACCAGGTCATCACCAGGGAATGGACGATTATGGAAATCTGCGGCGGGCAGACACATGCCATCGTAAAATACGGCATCGACCATCTTTTGCCGGAAACACTGAATTTTGTGCATGGTCCGGGTTGCCCTGTGTGTGTAACACCCCAGGAAATGATTGATAAGGCGATTGCCATCGCGCAGGAACCAAACGTCATTTTCACCTCCTTTGGAGACATGATGCGTGTTCCGGGATCGCATAAAGATTTGTTGATGGTAAAGTCGGAAGGCGGCGATGTGCGCATGGTCTATTCCCCACTCGATGCTGTTAAGCTGGCGGTGAAACACCCGGACAAGGAGGTCGTCTTTTTTGCTGTCGGGTTCGAGACTACGGCCCCCGCAAATGCCATGGCGGTCTACCAGGCCCATACGTCCGGGATTCGTAATTTTTCAATTCTGTCTTCACACGTTCTGGTGCCGCCGGCCATGGAAGCTATACTTTCAGCCCCGGGCAACCAGGTACAGGGTTTTCTGGCCGCCGGGCATGTCTGCACCGTCATGGGTTACAATGAATATATCCCGCTTGCTCCGCGCTATAAGGTTCCAATCGTTGTCACCGGATTTGAACCGCTGGACATTCTGCAGGGAACATATATGACGCTGAAACAGCTCGAGGAGGGCCGCTGTGAGGTAGAAAATCAATATGCCCGGGCTGTAAGACGCGAAGGCAACATTCCATCCCAGAGTTTAATCCGTAAGATCTTTCAGATAACAGACCGCAACTGGCGTGGTATGGGAATGATACCGGCCAGCGGACTCGGCCTGCGCCCCGAATATGCCGCTTATGATGCTGAAAAGAAATTTGCGGTTCCTGTTGTAGAACCGGTATCACATTCGGAATGTATCGCCGGAATCATTCTTCAGGGCAGAAAGAAACCCGTTGATTGCCCCGTATTTGGAACAAAATGCACACCAGAGCACCCGCTCGGCGCGCCGATGGTTTCATCAGAAGGAGCCTGTGCCGCTTATTATCACTATGGTAATCTGGAAGTCAGGAAAATGAACAAGCTGACCGCTGACGGCAAAATTTAACTGGTAACAATCTGCTCATAAATTTGATATATCAATAAAATGAAAGATCAATCAATAAACGCTACCTTTAGCTGTCCAATCCCTATTACCGATTACAAAAACATTCTGCTTGCGCATGGCAGCGGGGGGAAACTGACCAATGATCTGATCCGCAAGATGTTTCTGCCGCAGTTCCATAACAAGCATTTGGAAACACTCGGTGATGGAGCGGTATTACCATCGATGGATGGCCGGCGTCTCGCCGTGTCTACCGACTCATTTGTAGTTAACCCGGTCTTTTTCCCGGGAGGAAACATCGGCTCCCTTTCGGTTCACGGTACGGTTAATGACCTCGCCATGTGCGGTGCCGAACCTCTGTATCTGTCGGTCGGTTTCATTATTGAAGAGGGATTCCCTTTGGACGAATTGTGGCAGATTATTCTTTCAATGGAAGAAGCTGCAATAGAGGCCGGTGTGCAGATTGTCACCGGTGACACGAAAGTCGTTGACAAAGGAAAGTGTGATCGCATTTTCATCAACACCACTGGGATTGGAGCCGCCTGGCCGGATATGACAATCGGGGCGGATCAAATACAACCCGGGGATCACATTATTGTAAGCGGTGATATTGCCCGTCACGGAATAGCTATCATGTCGGTACGAGAAGGGCTTGAATTCGAATCCACGATTGAAAGTGATTCAGCCTCCCTGCACGACCTGGTCAACACGATGCGGTATGCTGGAAAGATTCATGCCTTACGCGACCCGACTCGTGGCGGCGTTTCCAGTGCGTTAAATGAACTTGCCGATGCATCCGGACTGGGTTTCGTGTTACACGAAGAGCCGATTCCTATACAGGAACAGGTCCGGGCCGCTTGTGAGATATTAGGACTGGATCCCCTATATGTAGCCAATGAAGGAAAACTCATTGCTTTTGTCAGTAATGAAGATTCGAAGTACGTACTCGAAGCGATGCGAGAGCATCCAATGGGGAAGGACGCAGAAATAATTGGAGAAGTAGTGGATGATCATCCCGGTATGGTGGTACTCAAAAGCCGGATAGGAGGAACAAGGGTTGTAGATATGTTAACAGGCGAGCAATTGCCCCGGATTTGTTAAAGTTTGGAGTGACTAAAGTTCTGGATCCTATAAACTCTAAGACTCCAAACTTCATTACTGAAAGGATTTGTATATGCTATCTCATATGACGGAACTACTTGGAAGCAACTCATCTGCAGTTCGGAAGAAAGTCACTGGGCTTTATCTGTTTTTGATACTGGTCAACCTCATTGTTTGGGCGGCGGCACTAACCGTATTCAGTGGATTTCCACTCCTGATAGGTACCTCTGTGATCGCCTACAGTTTCGGACTCCGTCACGCGGTCGATGCCGACCATATTGCAGCGATAGATAACGTAACCCGCAAGCTGATGCAGGATGGAAGAATGCCGGTACCTGTTGGTTTTTATTTCTCGCTGGGGCATTCCACCGTAGTCGTTCTCGCTTCGGTTGTCATTGCCGTTACGGCCACTTCTATTCAAGAAAATTTTCCACAACTTCAACATCTGGGCAGTATTGCAGGCACCCTTGTATCAGCCGGATTCCTGTTTCTCATCGCCCTTTTGAATATGTTCGTGCTTCGCGATGTCTTCAGGGCATTCCGTAGAGTGAAGAATGGGGGAACTTATGATGAGGAAACTCTCGACAACCTGCTGGGGCAACGGGGACTGATCTCCAGGATTTTCCGTCCGATTTACAAGCTGATCAACCGAAGCTGGCATATGTATCCACTCGGGTTCCTCTTTGGACTTGGATTCGATACGGCAACGGAAATCGGACTACTCGGTATCACGGCAGTCGAGGCCACCAAAGGACTTCCTGTATGGTCGATAATGATTTTCCCGGCACTGTTCGCAGCCGGCATGTCTTTAGTCGACACTACCGACGGTGTTTTGATGCTCGCCGCATACGGCTGGGCTTATGTAAAACCACTCAGAAAACTCTACTACAACATTTCGATTACGCTTGTGTCGGTCCTGGTCGCTCTGTTGGTGGGTGGTATCGAGGTCTTCAATATCATTGGCGATAAGTTGCAACTGAGAGGATGGTTCTGGAATACCATCGGAAAACTAACCGGCGATTTTACCATGATGGGCTATTTCATCATCGTGATCTTCCTGGTCAGCTGGATAGCGTCAACTATCATTTATAAGATCAGAAAGTACGATGAGATTGAGGTGGCGAAAGAGGAAGTTGGAGGGATGTGATAATTTTAAATGTTGAATGTTGAATTTTGAATTGGGTCACTTCTTTGCCGTAGCTTAATCGAACGAATGTCAAAAAGGGATGTCTTTGCGAGGAACGATGCGGAGCGAGTGACGTGGCAATCTCGAATGTATTGAATAACGGTCGTTTACCCTCGTTTTACCTCGTTCCCATGCTCTGCTTCCACTTATAACCCCAAATTTTCTTATTCCCCTATTCCCTTTTCTCCAATAAAACTCCCGATTTCCTGCACCACCTTTACGCCCGCTTCCCTGACCTCCGGTGATAACTCCGATCCATATCCCAAATTATTGGCTTCAATAGCGAAGACAACCAAATGTCCGGGCAACTGATCGAGCGTCAGGCCGAGGGATACGGTCTCTGCCAGGTTGATCGAATGGCTGGAAACGGGAGAGATATCGCGCGGAAGCTGCTCTGTAAGGGCATCAAATCGTTTTACAGTTCCTGCAGGCTCACCGGATTTAGCTGCATCTACAATGATGACCCATTCCCGGTCTTTCCACGCTTCAATAAGGGCATAGCCATCCGGATTCAACTTTAGAAACGTGGCATCTTTAATACCCATATCCTGCAACTGGTCGATAACAAAGCATCCCACACCATCATCGGATCTATGAGGATTTCCGATGCCTATTACTAATATGTCGGTAGTTGGCTCTGCTGCCATTTGGGATCAATTTGAAATCCAATAGACGAGTGGACAGATAAAATGAAAAATTAAACAGTCTCCACATATAGAACAGAAACCAAACACAACGATGTCATCCTGATTTTATCCGCCGCGGCGGATAAAGTAGGATCTCGTTTTGCAATGTGCAGCGATCGTTTCATGTGAAGGAATCGTTGCCGAAGCTAACGAGATCCTAATGCTGTTTTGCAAGCAAAACAGCATTAGGATGACATCTTGGTGTCTGGAATTTTTATTTCCGATCCACCTTCAGATTCAGGAAGTGAACCGAGCAGGAAATACACGGATCGTAATTCCGCACGATTTGTTCGCATTTCCATTGCAATTCGTCATCTTTTGCATCGATATGCTGCTCTACGTAGTCGTGCAGATCGTTTTCAATCATTTTCTGGTTTTGCGAGGTTGGCGGGACAATGATGCCATCCAGGATTTTCCCGTCCTCATCGATGTCATACCGATGATACAGGATACCTCTCGGTGCTTCCGTACAGCCATAACCCCGACCGGCTTTCGGTTTCATATCGACAAAGGGCTGATCCGGTTTTTTATAATTTTTGATGATTCTGAGCGCTTCCTCGCAGGAATAGACCAGTTCGAGACTCCGGACAATGATACTCTTGTACGGGTTATTGCAGGTTTCCGGGATTCCTGCTTCTTCAGCAGCATTATGGACTGTCGGGGTAAGCTTATCATAATTCAGGTTGTACCGTGCCAGTGGTCCTACCAAGTATGCGCCGCCTCCTTTCCGCTGCCCCTGCAAAGCCGTCGAGTGCTCCACGTGTATCTCTTCAAACTTATTTTCATATTCGCTGAG
The DNA here is from genome assembly GCA_035266485.1 of Balneolales bacterium. GTDB lineage: Bacteria > Bacteroidota > Rhodothermia > Balneolales > DATFMH01 > DATFNI01. The sequence continues at coordinate 5,591 of DATFNI010000536.1, read as the reverse complement.
AGGGATATCCACTCCTTTATTCGAAACAATACGTCCCTCGTTAAACGGGTATTCATCCGGATGGCGCAACGCCACAAACTCATAATCAGGTTCGAAATCCGGAAACGGCAGTGTCGATACCCACTTAACCGCTTCAAGGCTTGCATCCCTGGCCCATTCCAGTTGTTCCACCATGGCGTCGAGATCCTTCCGTTCAGGCACTTTGTAAAACCCACCGACCCTCACATTAATAGGATGCACAGATCGGCCACCCAGCAGCGACATCAGTTCATTCCCGATTTTCTTGAGTTTCAGTGCCATTTTGACCTGTTCGGGGTAGTCTTTTGCCATCTGCAGAGCATCCTGATAACCCAGGAAATCCGGGGCATGCAACATGAATACGTGCAGTGCGTGACTTTCGATCCATTCACCGCAATACAGCAAGCGCCGGAGTTCACGTAGAGCTCCGCCAATTTTCACTCCCATAATACTTTCCATGGCGTGACAGGAACTCATCTGGTAGGCTACGGGGCAAATGCCGCAAATACGGGCTGTGATGTCTGGAGTCTCCTTGAAATCACGTCCACGCAACAATGCTTCAAAATACCGGGGTGGTTCGAAAATATTGAGTTTGACATCCTCTACCCGGTTGTTTCGGATGTCCACATGCAGGGCCCCCTCCCCCTCCACACGAGCCATATAATTTACATTAATGATCTTTCTTTTCATGGTATTCACTTTCGTTTCTGAATGGTTCGGCTTGTGCGTTAAAGGTTCGATACGCTCTGACCAGCTGATCGCTGTCGTATCCCATCTCTGCAAACTGATTACTCAGCGATCGTGGATTGGGAGTCTCTTTAGGACCGTAACAGCTATAACATCCCCGGTTGTAAAATGGGCAAAGGGCTCCACAACCGGCCTGTGTCACCGGACCCATACACGGGATACCTTTCGACACCATGACACACGGTGTTCCACGAAGCTTGCATTCGAGACAGACGCTATATGAAGGAATGTGGGGCCTACGGTCGAACAGAAATGCATTAATGACCTCTAGCAGTTGTTGAGCGCTGATCGGACATCCCCGCAATTCAAAATCAACCTTCACATGATCCGATATCGGAGTCGATGTTTCCAGGGTGTTGATGTATTCCGGCGATGCGTATACGATCGAAGTAAATTCGTCCACATCCTTGAAGTTGCGCAACGCCTGAATCCCCCCCGCCGTAGCGCAGGCTCCGATAGTTATTAAAACTTCGGACTCTTCACGTATTTTTTTTATTCGTTTTTCGTCAAGTGGAGTTGTAACAGAGCCTTCCACAAGTGAAAGATCATAGGGCCCCTCTACTTCAGCTCGTGTTGCTTCGGGGAAATAGGCAATCTGGATTTTATCGGCTATCGATAACAATTCATCTTCACAATTAAGCAACGTAAGCTGGCAACCGTCGCAACTGGCAAATTTCCATACAGCCAACTTGGGTTTCTTACCATTTTCCATGATCACACCTCTTTTAGCGACAAATAGGATTTAATCTTATCGAGCGGAAACACAGGTCCGTCTTTACAAATGAAGTAGGAACCGAGCTGGCAATGTCCGCAGAACCCGAGTCCGCATTTGACGTTTCGTTCCATCGACAGGTAAATCTGGTCTTCGGGCATTCGGTATTTCAACAAGTCAATGGCAATAAATCGCATCATAATTTCCGGCCCACATACAAAGGCTATGGTATTTTCCGGATCAATCATGGTTCGATACAGCAACTTGGTCACCACTCCAACATGCCCCCTCCAGTTATTTGTGGCGCTGTCCACCGTCACATTTACATTGAGCAGATCAAACCTTGAAATCCACTTCTTCAGTTCATCGAAATAGAGAATCTTGTCCGGACTCCTCGTACCATAAAGCAACGTGATGTTTTCGTACTTGTCACGATTATTCATCAGATGGTAGATCACAGGGCGGAGTGGCGCCAATCCAATACCTCCGGCTACGATTAACACATTTTTACCTACGGCCTCTTCCACCGGCCAGCCGTTGCCAAACGGACCGCGGATTCCCAGTATATCACCAGCCTTAAAATTCTGCACACGCTCGGTAACAGAGCCGACTACCCGTGTCGTGTGATACAAGCGTTTCGGTTTACCAGGATCTCCGCTGATGGATATCGCAATTTCCCCCACTCCGAACATATAAATCATGTTGAACTGTCCCGGTTTGAAGGAAAATGATGGATCACCGTCAATCGGAATTAGTTCGTGGGTAAATGTTTCATGCGTCTCCCATGTCACCTTATTAATTTTAAACCGTCGTGGAAGCATGGGGTCCTGCATTGGTTCAGTAATTGCTTTTGTTTCAATCATAGGATTATTGTAGTATCAAACTGATTAGAAAGAAGATGGGAAGGGAAAAGGATATAAAGCATTATAGAGATTTAGAAGCTTACCAATTTGCGTTTAAGGCAGCTATGAGAATTTTCGAGATCACCAAAACTTTTCCATCTGAAGAAAAATTCTCTCTAACAGATCAAATTAGGAGAGCATCCAGATCGGTATGTTCAACTATCTCTGAAGCATGGAGAGAAAGAAAATATCAAGCTGTTTTTCGCAATAAGTTGACTGATTCGATGCAAGAAGCTTTGGAGACCCAGTGTTGGCTTGAATTCTCATTTGCATGTGGATATATAGATCAAAGAATTTTTAATGAATTGGATTCTGAATGAGAAAAAAATCTGGCGATGTTGAATTCAATGGAAAAGAACGCGGATAAATTTTGCTTTCAGCCCAAATATCCCTCACAATTCTACGAATCAACTTCAAGATCCACTCATCTTCCTAACTTCCTATCCTCCTTCTTAAACTCGTGTTCCATATACATCTAATAACTGCAAGCGTGTTGCTTGTAAACGTTGGTCGATGATAGGGGTGAACCGCTTTAACAGTTCATATCCCAAATTATGATCTGCCTCACACTTGTTCCTCAGGCATTTTCCATCCAGAGCGATTGCCCGGGTTTTCATGATAGCGCGAGCGTCGAACCGCCAGTAATAAGGCGGTACCAGCCACGACCATCCCAAAACCTCGCCATCTTCCAGCGTGTCTATGGTAATTTTTCCGCTGCCCGGATCGTGAATATCAAGGGCTACGGATCCTTCACGGATGACATAGAATTTGTTCGCTTCTTCACCTTCACTGAAAATGACTTCATCCTCATGAAACCTGACATTTGACGCGCATCCGACAATCAAGTTCAGATACTCACTCTCCATATCCTTGAAAAAGGGATGATCTGATAAGATCTTTTCAAGATTTTCCATGGTATTCCTTGTTTTAGTTATCCCGAGGCATCGGGACTGTATTCTCAGGGAGTTCACTGTCACTTCGAATAGCATCTGCTATTTCTGTTATGTCTATACCAACCGGGCACCAGGTGATGCACCGGCCGCACCCTACACATCCGAAGGTTCCGAACTGGTCCTGCCACGAGGCCAGCTTATGGGTCATCCACTGGCGATACCGTGAGAGCGTCGTCTTTCGTACGCTTCCGCCGTGGATATACGAAAAACCAAGTGTAAAGCAGGAATCCCAAATCCTCCACCTTTCGGCATGATCTCCATCCAGGTCTGTGGCCTCCTCTACCGTATGACAGAAACACGTGGGACAAACCATCGTGCAGTTAGCACAACTCAGGCATCGATCGGCCACTTCTTCCCATTCGTGATGTTTATAATTTGAGAATAACAGGTCACGCAGGCGATCGGTATCGAGTTTGCGTCCCATTGAGAGAGCCGCTTTCTCGACCAGTTCGTCAGCAACGTGTATCGTATCGGGACCTGCTATTTCCCAGTGCATTGCATTCATCAAATCACTTCCTTCTTCCGAGCCGATTTCAGTGACGAAATAGTGGCTGTCACCGGTAATCACTTCGGTAAGAGCGAGATCGAATCCTTGTTGACTTTTGGGACCCGTACCCATCGACGAGCAGAAACATGTCCCCCCGGCTTCGGTACAGTTAACGGCGATGATGAAGTTATCCCGACGTCGTTCGCCGTAGATTTTATCCTGATAATCACCCGTCAGGAACACTTTATCCAGGATCTGTATTGCATTCAGATCACACGATCTCACCCCTATGAATGCATACCTGGGTACTTCTTGATTTTCGTCCGAAAGATCAAAGCCATTTTGCGAGCGTTTCGCACTCCACAGACGAACTTCAGGCGGACTCAAAAATTTCTTCCAGCTATGTGGTCCGACGTTGAAACCAAAGAGGGCTTTGTCCTTTCTTCTCTTCAGACGATAGTGCCCCTTTTCTTGTTCTTCGGTCCAGCCGGCAGGCAGATCATTTACATCGTGAATTTCATCATAAACGATTGCACTCTCCTGAATAGTGGGTCCGATCGTTTTATAAGATTGGCGTTTTAATTCCTCCAAAAGACGCCCCAGATCCCCCGCCTGAATGATGACCCGGTTGCCTGTTTCCAGTTTCGTCATATCGTAGCTCCAGACGTTAATTACTATATTACGCTCTACATGATATTTTTTTAAATCTTATTTAAGATTAATTAATCCTAAATATTCCCTTATTTAACTATTCATTCATATGGTTTTATAACACATTCTTACTTAACAATAAACTAACTAAACAATAATTATTTAGGATATAAATATCTTAAATTAATTTGCTCAAAACTCACCGGTTTTTATCTATTGGCAATTTCTTTTAATCGAGGGAGCTTGCCGAATGGCGCTTAGAGAGGTTGGGGGGATCAAACTATTTGACTACAGCACATCAAGGTTGGTTTATGCACTCATAGAAGCCGTTATAAGGGTTTTATTGAGTGAGTGATTCCCCTTAATCCCCATGGAATCAATCAGGGATTAAGGAGAAAAGGCAAAAAAACCACCTCAGGGTAACCTTTGTTATAATATCTCGATATAGCGTTATATCATTTCAAATCCACAGTGACCTTATCACGTATACTTTGCTCGGGAAGTTTAATTTCAATGGTCGATTTCCCGGTATTCCAGCTCCAATCTTTGTACGTCTTGCCGTTTACTGATACGGATGATGGCTTTTGAATGCTGATGATATCGGCCACATAAGACCGTTTTTGCACCTGACCGTCAAATGCCCCCTGGGTTGGACCAATAACCAGATGATGAGATCCATCGCTATTTGTGAAATAAGTCATTGGGGTCCATGCATACTTGCCATTTTTGTATTTCAGTGAAACACCGTCATCTTCATAAAGATTGAAGCTTCCTTTTCCGGAACCATAAATCTTCAGAATCACTTTGTTCAAAGGTTTTTCGTTGGAATAAGCCATATCGGGCTGTTCCGGGATGATTGAACCTTCACGAACAAACACGGGGGTTTCATCCGCACCATATTTTGCGGTAAATGAATGGTCGCCATCATACTTCTTTCCGGTAAAAAAGTTAATCCATTTTCCCGGTGGCAGATATATGGCTCGGCTGTTCGTTGAGTCTACAACCGGGGCCACCAGCATCTCCTTACCGAAAAAGTATTCATGGGGATGTTTGTATGCTTCATTCAAATCCGGATACTGCAAATATAGTGGACGCAATATTGGTACAGACCGTTCGTAGGC
>DATFNI010000535.1:0-5075 GCA_035266485.1 Balneolales bacterium | reverse complement strand
CTCAAGCCTGGATTCAATCCGGACCTTTTGGGTCTGAAGTTGGTTTAACTTTTGTGTTGTTTCGTTGTAATTGCGCGTTATGTTGTCGAGGTCGCCGCGTGCCTCGCCCAATCGTGTCTGTTGGGTATCGAACCCTTCCTTTGCTTTGTCGAGCTCCTCTCGGGTCGTATTGAGTCTGGCTTTTTTTTCCTCAAGCTGAACTTCACTCTGCTTGATCGTTTTTCGCAGCTCCCTTATGTCGTCTTCAGACTGATAAATCTCCTGCTCATACTGACGGATCGATTGTTCTTCATTCTTGATCTTTTCACGAGTGATCCGCAGTGATGTCTCCGTCTCCCGAACGGCGTTTTGAAGGTTCAGTTGTTTCTGTTGAACCTCTGAAAGTTTCTGCTCCTTTACCCGTAATTCACGTCGTGCCTCTTCCTCGAGTTGTTCAAGCTGTTCCAGGTTCCGGTTGAACTCTTCTTTCTCGGATTCCGCATTTACGATCCGTTCCATCAGTGGTTCGAGTTCTGATGAGACGGAATCGTATTCGTGGCGTGCCAGCCCCAGTTCCAGACGTCGCAATTCTTCATTGTATTCTTTGGCACGCTGGGCCCTTGAAGCCTGCAGCTGCAGAGACCGGGCATTCTTTCGTATCTCAACGAGGATATCTTCGACGCGCTGGAGATCTCCACGGGTCTCTTCCAGTTTGCGGAATGTCTGCTTGCGCCGCTCCTTATATTTGGTGATACCTGCCGCCTCTTCAAAGAGTGCTGTTCGCTCGTTGTTCTTATCGCTGAGAATCTCCTCAACCATCTTCAGCTCGATCACTGAGTACGAGTTGGCACCCATGCCGGTGTCCATAAACATCTCAATGATGTCCTTAAGACGGCATGCAGTGTTATTGAGCAGGTATTCGCTTTCCCCGGAGCGGTACAGGCGGCGGGTGATCCTGACCTCTTTGAATTCAGTGGGAAGGATTCCCTTATTGTTCTCGATAGTTACGGATACCTCTGACATGCCGAGTGCCTTCTTCGTAGCCGTTCCATTGAAGATGACATTTGACATGGAAGCAGAACGCAGGTGCGATGGGCGTTGCTCACCCAGGACCCAACGAATAGAGTCAACAATGTTGGATTTCCCACAACCATTAGGCCCGACGATAGCCGTCAGTCCGCTGTCAAATTTGACGTGGGTTTTGTTGGCAAAACTTTTAAACCCGTGCAGTTCGAGTTCAGATAAATACAAGGCGAATACGTATGGTTATTACAACGGGGGACACAAGATGCCATCCATAAACCGAAAGTTGGCATCCATATTCAATTCAAAATTTATAATTCTCCGAAGGAGTTCACCGGACAAAATTATTCAGACGGTCAGTATTTCTTTCTCTTTGTGACTGAGGAGTTCATCAATGTGTTTGATGTAATCGTCTGTCAATTGCTGAATTTCTGTTTCGGCGTCGTACATGGAATCTTCAGACAGAGCATCATCTTTCACTTTACCCTTGATGTGCTCATTGGCATCACGACGGGCGTTGCGGATACTCACGCGAGCTTTCTCAGCCGTATCATGGGCAAGTTTAACCAGATCTTTCCGGCGTTCTTCCGATAAGATTGGAAGTGGAATCCGGATAAGCGTTCCATCGTTATTGGGATTCAACCCGAGGTTGGATGCCTGAATAGCCTTCTCGATGTTTGGCATCGCTGATTTGTCGTATGGCTGAAGAACAAGCATATGTGCTTCAGGAGCGCTGACATTGGCAAGTTGGTTCAGTGGCGTCTGGGTTCCATAATAATCGACTTTTATACCGTCAAGCAGGCTAGGCGTAGCACGTCCGGCTCGTATATGTCCAAATTCACGTCTAAGGAATTCGACGGCTTCCTCCATTTCCAGTTTAGCGGCTTTTTGAAAAGATTTTAGTTCGGGAATCATAGTATTAACATTAATCGGTTTAAGTCTGATTAGTTATTCGACGTAATTTAATAAAATCCAAAATAGCAGAATCAGAAGAGGAATTAAATGTTATTCCCAGATTACTGTTGAACCCACGGGTTCTTTTTGCACAACCCGTATCAGGTTGCCACGGACATTCATATTAAAGACAATGATGGGCGTATGATTGTCGCGACACAGGGTGAATGCAGTCAGATCCATAACCGAGAGACGGCGACGCAGAATCTCATCGCCGTTGATGATATCGAATTTTTCGGCATCCGGATTTTTTTCCGGATCGGAATCGAAGACCCCATCGACGCGTGTTCCTTTAAGGATGACATTCGCTTCGATTTCAATGGCACGCAGGGAAGCGGCTGTATCGGTAGTGAAATACGGGTTACCGGTTCCTGCACCGAAGATAACAACGCGACCTTTTTCGAGATGCCGTACCGCCCTTCGCCGGATATAAGGCTCGGCAATCTGCTCCATCCGGATAGCCGACATCAGGCGGGTCTGGACTCCTTTTCGTTCCAGGGCATCCTGCAGGGCCATACTGTTGATCATGGTGGCCAACATGCCCATATAATCACCCTGAACCCTGTCCATTCCTTCGGTTGCACCTTTTACGCCACGAAAAATATTTCCGCCACCGATGACGATGGCAATCTCTGTACCGTAGTCATGAACTTGTTTTATTTCTTCAGAATATTGAGCGAGTACTTCCCCGTCGATACCATGCCCTTGTTCTCCAAGCAGGGCTTCACCGCTTAATTTCAGTAATATTCGCTTGTAATCTCCCACGGTCCTGTTTTTGATTGTTTTGTGTTAACTAAAATTGCTGAATTGGAACCTGTTGAAAACTGCATTCATGCCTCCCGCCGGAATCTTCTTTTAGGGATGGTGAATCTCGTGGCATATCATACGGTCAACAAGTATGGTACATATAAAAAAAGGCTACACAAAGGTAGCCTTTTTTTTGTAAATGAGTAATACGATTTAGTTCGATTCTCCCAGTTGTAACCGGTAGAACGATTTGACGTCCGAGGCATTATTATTTTTCAAATAATCACGCACCGATACGCTGCTGTCCTTCACGAACTTCTGATCGAGCAGAACCCGTTCTTCGTAGAAACGGCGAAGTTTACCTTTGGCCGCTTTTTCTGCGATCTCAACCGGTTTGCCTTCGTTGATCAACTGTTCTTTTGCGATCTCGATTTCTTTGTCCACAACATCGGTCGGGACTTCTTCCTGGCGAACAGCGATCGGGTTCATTGCGGCAATTTGCATAGCCACATCTTTACCGACGTTGTCGTCTATACTGTTGGAGAAGTCAACCAGAACAGCCAGTTGGTTACCGGGGTGCATGTAAGAGACGATGGTACCTTCAGTCTTAACAAGTTCAAGACGGCTGATCTCGATCTTCTCACCAATCTTACCCACAAGTTCTTTCAGATGTTCTTCAACGGTGCGTCCCTGAAGTTCAGCTTTCTTCAATGTTTCAATATCAGAAATCTCGTTGTCATAGGCTACATTGGCGAAATCGGTTGCCGACTGTATAAACTCATCATTTCTGGCAACGAAGTCGGTTTCGCAATTCAGGGCGAGTGCCACAGCCTTGGTTCCGTCATCGGAAATATGGGTGACGATAATCCCTTGGTTAGCTTCGCGGTCAGCACGTTTTTCAGATACTTTTTGTCCTTTTTTACGCAGGATTTCAATGGCTGCATCCATATCGCCATTTGCTTCGGCAAGAGCTTTTTTACAATCCATCATGCCGGCGCCTGTACGGTCCCGCAGTGCTTTTACGTCTGCTGCAGAAATACTCATAAGTGCAATCCGTTTGAATAAAAGTTAATTTTAAAATTCGCTATAACGGAGCCGAAGTCTAACTTATCCTTCGTCTCCACCTTTTCGGCCGCCGCCACGCTGCCGGCGACGACGGGGGGCTTTTTTAGGTTCATCTTTTGGAACGATATCAGCCGCAGGTACTTCTTCCTCGTCATCGATGTCCTCGTCGTCGATATCTTCTTCATCAGCCACTTCCACTTCGTCGGCCGCTTCCTGAGCAAGTTGTTCTTCCTCGTAAGCCTCGCGCTCGGCGGCACCTTCAATGATGGCATCCGCAAAGTTGGAAGAGATCAACTGGATCGAGCGGGAAGCATCATCATTGCAGGGGATGATGTAATCCGGGATATCAGGATCACAGTTGGTATCGACCATGGCGAAAATGGGGATGTTCAACTTGATTGCCTCGTTCATGGCAATGCTTTCTTTTACCGTATCTACAACAAAGATGGCTCCGGGTATGCGATTCATGTTTGAGATACCAGCCAGTACTTTTTCAAGTTTGGCTTTTTCACGGTCGAGCATCAGGCGCTCCTTCTTCGTGATGTTTTCATAGGTACCATCTTTCTGCATCGTGTCGATTTCTTCCATACGTGCAATGCTCTTGCGAACGGTGGAAAAGTTGGTGAGCATCCCGCCAAGCCAGCGATAGGTAACATAAGGCATCCCACAACGGAGAGCTTCCGTTTTGATGATTTCCTGCGCCTGCTTCTTGGTACCAACAAAAAGGATCTTCTTGCCGGAACGGGCCACGCGGGTTACAGCTTCCAGCGATTCCTGGAGATGCTGGTTTGTCTTGTTGAGGTCGATAACGTGAATCCCGTTGCGCTGCATGAAGATGAATTCACGCATTTTAGGATTCCAACGGCGGGTGAGGTGACCAAAATGGGCACCGGCTTTGAGTAGTTCTTCTACACTTGCTGCTTGTGGCATAGTAATTCAGATGTTTTGAGTTAGTCCTCTACGCGGGTCTGCCTTATCAACCTATCCCGATTGCCCGGGACACTCTGGCGACAAGTCACCACGTATGTGTGATTTTTATGGGTTGAGAAAACAGCTGTCAGTAAGCTGACAGCTGAGTGCCGATAGCTGAGAGCTTTTATCGTTTGGAGAATTGGAACCGTTTGCGGGCCTTGGGCTGTCCGTATTTCTTACGTTCAACCATACGGTCATCACGGGTCAACAGTCTATTGCTCTTGAGGGTGCTGTGAAGGTCTTCATTCAGAGCATCGAGCCCCCGGGCAACTCCCATTTGGATGGCTTCAGCCTGCCCGGATTGTCCACCACCAGCAACGGTAACTTTGATGTCG
>DATFNI010000534.1:0-5317 GCA_035266485.1 Balneolales bacterium | reverse complement strand
GATCTGTTCACCCTCTTACCCAAATCAGATAAAAGGAAGACCGGTTTTCTTACCATGCTGAATGAGGACGGGGTGCTAAAAACAGTAACTAAGATATTCCACGCCCCGGAGTTATGGGTCTATCTGATTCTGATACCAATCTTTTTAGCCTTGGTTATAAAATGGATCCTCATTGGGAAATATGCCTGGAGAAATCACCATAATCCCGATTCGCGTGCCTTGTTCTTCTGTTTGTTTGTTGGATCTATCATACTGATCACCGGCCCCCTGAATGCCTCCCGGTTTATGATGCCCTTCGAACCCGTCCTGTCGGTTTTTGCATCTTTGGCAATTACAGGGCCCGAAAATAGAACTCCAGACTGAAGAGATACGGCACCAGATAAGAACATTGGATCTTTGCCCCCCAATGTTCTGGGGAGCATGATGCGTCAGGAGGCAATTGCCTGCGTTACGGCCTCGGCAGCTTCTTTAAGAAGAACCGCGGAAGTGACGTTCAAGTCACTTTTATCGATAATCTCTTTGGCTTCGGCCGCATTGGTGCCCTGCAGGCGAACGATTATCGGTACATCAGCCAGTTTAGCCTGAATTTCCGGATCTTTGACTGCTTCGACGATCCCGTTTGCCACACGATCGCAGCGGACGATGCCGCCGAATATGTTGATCAGGATGGCATTTACGTTGGGATCGGCGAGTATGATCTTAAAGCCATTCTTCACCGTTTCAACATTAGCGCTGCCACCTACATCAAGGAAGTTGGCGGGTTCGCCGCCGGCAAGTTTGATGATGTCCATGGTGGCCATGGCAAGACCGGCACCATTGACCATACAACCCACGTTGCCGTCCAGCTTGATATAATTCAGATGATACTTTGAGGCTTCAACTTCAAACGGGTTTTCCTCAGATTTATCCCTCAGATCCACATAATCTTTGTGACGGAACAGGGCGTTATCGTCGAAATTGATCTTGGCATCGAGGGCCATCACATCATTGCTTTTCGTCAAAACCAGCGGGTTAATTTCAACGATGGAAGCATCCGCATTTTCATAGGCCTTGTACAATGCCGTCATAAATTTAGACGCCTGCTTGAACGCATCTCCTTCCAGTCCCAGGGCAAAGGCTAATCTCCTGACCTGGTTTGGCAGCAGGTTCATGCCTGGCTCCACCCATTCCTTCACGATCTTTTCCGGTGTTTCGGCGGCAACTTTTTCTATTTCCACTCCACCTTCTGTCGATACCATGATCACATTTTGACCGCGGGCACGATCGAGTGTTATTCCCAGGTAATATTCTTTTTCGATGTCTACCCCATCTGTGATATACAGACGTTCGACCTTCTGGCCAGCCTCTCCCGTCTGCACAGTTACCAATATGTCGCCAAGCAGTGACTCGGCCGCCTTTTTCACCTCATCAACCGTCTTGCAGAGAATGACCCCACGAGCACCGTTCTTCTTCGTCTTTCCTTTACCACGTCCGCCGGCATGAATCTGTGCCTTAACGACAAACAGAGTGGCGCCATCCTTTTTAAGTTGCTCAGCCGCTTTCACAGCTGCATCGACACTGAATGCAGGAATCCCGGCCGGGACTGCCACATTATTGTTTTTCAGAATTTCTTTAGCCTGATACTCGTGAATTTTCATAATACTCTTTTCTTTTATACATGAAGAAATAAAAACTATTGATCGCCAGGCAAGGCGGTATAATCTCGTTCTAACGCGCCGGCTAATTTAACAAGTTTATGGCTAGAAGTATAGTCGAATGTCATACACGACAGGTCGGGCAAACTATCCGGCCGGTCGGTCAACATTTATAATTGTAGGTCGGACAGCTTGTCCGACGAGCAGGTTGGTTTACACTACCTATTAGCGTTTTCTGCCGGTATTAAACTAAACCGATGGTTATGTATGGGTTGTCAAGGCTTGCAGGAATAATCGGCATATGACCTATCCCAAAAGGTCGGGAATCCTGCAACGCCCGGTCAACACTCCGGGGGGTTATGAAACCTGCCTTGCCTATCAGCGAATCCCGATTGTACATAATGTGGACAATCGCCGGTTGCCCCTGCAACGTTGGTGCTGGTCGGGCTGGCAGCCGCGACCAACCGGTAAACAATTTGTACGTAGGTCGGACAGCTTGTCCGACAGGCAGGTTGGTTACACTACCTATTAGCGTTTTCTGCCGGGTTGAATCTGAACCGATGGTTATGTGTGGGTTGTCAAGGCTTACAGGGATGATCGGCGTATGACCTATCCAAAAAGGTCGGGAATCCTGCGACGCCCGGTCATCGCTCCGGGGGTTATGAAACCTGCCTTACCTGTCAGCGAATCCCGATTGTGTAAGGTGTGTACAGACGCTGTCCGATCCTGCAGCGTTGGTGCTGGTCGGGCTGGCAGCCGCGACCTACGGAAAAAATTTGTACGTATTAATAACTGTACTACTATTGATATTTTAACCGCTATTTCATTTCTTATAATTCAAGTATAAACAATACCAAGAGAGTCATATCATGAGTTATTATCGACGCCACTTGCCACACTGGCAACCGGGGAATGCGACTTATTTCATCACTTTTCGATTGGCAGGTTCACTCCCTTCTTCAGCAACAACACGTTTAAAGCATAAAAAAATCGAACTTCAAAACCGGCTGAGTGAGAACAAGCTAAATTCCAAATTATCCTCAAACATCCAAACTAAAATAATCCGTGCTTATGAGGATATATTGGATAGTAAAGGAGGTGGACCACACTGGTTAGCAAGAAAAGATATTGCTGAAATTTTCAAAGAATCCATTGAGTATCGGAATCACAAAAAATACGATCTGATAGCATATTGCATTATGCCTAATCATGTTCACATGATTCTGAAATTGTTGGTTCACAATTTGAATGATGGCGAATTTACAGATTACCCGCTTACGCGTATCCTGCAGGACTTAAAGTCATATACCGGCTTGATTGCCAATCGACGATTGAACAGAAAAGGTTCTTTCTGGCAATCCGAAAGCTATGATCATGTTGTTCGTGATTACAATGAACTCGAACGCGTAATTATATATACACTTAACAACCCGGTAAAAGCAGGATTATCCGAACACTGGAAAAAGTGGCCCTATTCGTATTGTGATCCGATGTATTTACCTGATTTTTGAATTTACCAACACAACCGTAGGTCGGGCAGCTTGTCCGACAAACAGTCAGGTTACACTACCTATAAGCGTCTTCTACCGGTATTAAACTGAACCGATGGGTATGTGTGGGTCGTCAAGGCTTGCAGGGATGATCGGCGTAGACCTATCCCAAAAGGTCGGGAATCCTGCAACGCCCGATCAACACTCCGGGGGTTATGAAACCTGCCTTGCCTGTCAGCGAATCCCGATTGTGCAAGGTGTAAACAATCGCCGGTTGATCCTGCAACGTTGGTGCTGGTCGGGCTGGCAGCCGCGACCTACCGGAAAAAATTTATACGTAGGTCGGACAGCTTGTCCGACAAGCAGGTTGGTTTACACTACCTATTAGCGTCTTCTACCGGTATTAAACTGAACCGATGGTTATGTATGGGTTGTCGAGGCTTGCAGGGATGATCGGCGTATGACCTATCCCAAAAGGTCGGGAATCCTACGACGCCCGGTCAACACTCCAGGGGTTATGAAACCTGCCTTGCCTGTCAGCGAATCCCGATTGTGCAAGGTGTAAACAATCGCCGGTTGATCCTGCAACGTTGGTGCTGGTCGGGCTGGCAGCCGCGACCTACGAGTAAACTATTGTCCGTAGGCCGGTCTGGCTGTACGACCTACTATTGAACGATTGATATCGATCCGGGCTTTTCCTTTCTTTATAGAAAACCAACTCTTAAAATATTTGTCATGAAGAAAATAAGATGGGGTATTATGGGTACGGGCAAAATAGCCCGGGTCTTTGCTGATGATCTTACATATACAGAGGGTGCCATCCTGCAGGCCGTCGGTTCCCGCTCTGTTGATAAGGCCAACTCATTCGGAAATTCATACCAGATCCCGAACAGACACGGATCGTATGAGGAGCTCGCCTCCGACCCCGAGGTTGATGTTATTTATATTGCCACGCCTCACACGTACCATGCAACTAACAGTTTACTCTGTCTGCGTTCGGGAAAGGCAGTGCTTTGTGAAAAGCCCTTTGCGATCAATGAACAAGAGGCGTCAGTGGTCTTCCAGGAGGCAAATAAACGCGGTCTGTTCATCATGGAAGCGATGTGGAGCCGCTATTTTCCCCAGTACGCGAAGGTTCGTGAACTTATTGATGAGAAAGTAATCGGCGATCTCCAGCTTATCCAGGCTGACTTCGGATTCTTCAGCGACTATAACCCCGAAGGCCGTTTGTACAACCCCGACCTGGGAGGAGGTGCGCTTCTCGATATCGGAATTTATCCGATAGACTTCACACAATACATCATGAGATGTTATCCTGCTTCTATTCAATCCGATGCCGTGATGAGCTCCGACGGGATCGATCTGCAGTCGTCTTATATCCTTCGGTATGATAACGGCATCCTTGCCACACTATCATCGTCCATTCGCACGCGGCTCCCAAATGCCGCACTGCTATCCGGCACAAAGGGTTCAATCCGGATTCATACGCCATTCTGGCATTCGAACAAAATTACCATTCACACAGAAGATGATAAACGGACAATCGATATGCCTTATAAGGGACGAGGATATCACTTTGAGGCCGATGAAGTAATGCACTGCCTGAGAAAGGGACAACGTGAAAGTCAGGTGATGACTCCTAAAGAAACACTTAAAACCATCCGGATCATGGACACCATTCGAAAATCGTGGAACCTCCGATACCCGGCCGAGAGGTGAATATTATAGTCATTCAGTTGTCATTCATAGTTATTAGATGGTCATTAAATTCTTGGCAAAAAGAGTTCTTTATGAGGTCGTAACAGAATGACTATGAATGACCACTGAGTGACTATTGAATGACGCTCCCCTCCAAACACCCGGTCTGCTATGTGCTTTCAATCACCTTAGGCACTGCAGACTTCTTCCGCCATGTCATGGAAATGCCGGCTATCACTACCGACATAGCTGCAAAACCGGATATTGATGGCAGTTCATTAAATATGAGGTACGCCAGCAAAGTTGCCAGTAACGGCTCGGCCAGGATCAGGGTCGAAAGAAGGGTCGGGGATATATACTTCACTGAGAAATTCATCGATCCATGCCCCATAATCTGTGGTCCGATGGCCAGTCCGAGTGCCATCAGTAACACAGTCGCATTAACTCTTAAATTTATGCCGATGATCATAGAGAGAACGAAACAGGTCGCGGCCG
>DATFNI010000533.1:0-12170 GCA_035266485.1 Balneolales bacterium | reverse complement strand
GTAAACCGATCTGAGTTAAAAGAGATTTATATGAATTCATCAGTTTATATTCAGTTGTCGCGGGTTGAGGGTTTACCAAATGTTATGTGCGAATCGATGTTATGCGGATGTATACCGGTTGGGAGCCCGGTATTTGGGATTCCCGATATAGTCGGTGATACAGGTTATATCATTGAATCCCCTGATCCGAAGCACATTGCAGAGATCACCAGGAAAGCGTTATCGGATGGACCGGAATCACGTATCAAGGCAAGAGATCAAATCATAAATAATTTCAGCTCAAAGAAAAGGTATGAGATGCTGGTTGAGGTTATTGAGGAATTTATAAAATCGCGATAAGCAGCTTGATTCGGAGTAAAGCATCATAAAGATTACCAAAAGTAGCTGATTCCCGGGTTATCTCTCATAGTGTATGGAGTGCATAGATAGTACTATCGGTGCTGCCAAAATAAATGACGCCATTGTCAATCCAGGGAGTAGATACAATAGATCCTACTGAATAAATCTTATTCATTTCGGCAGGCGTGTCGGATGCATTTCGACTGAAAAAGATATTTGGGTTGTAATAACCTTCGTCGTTCAGAGCGTCCTGTTTATCCATTTTTGCAGCCTTTGTTTGCCAGGTCCATACAAGCTTAGCATTTTTAGCGTCAAATGCCATGAGAGAACCTCCAAAAGTGGGCACATATACAAGTCCCTGGGTTGTTACCGGCGAACCAAAAACGTAAGTCTTAGTATCATTTTCTGATAAAACCTTGCCGGAAAGTGGATCCAGAATCAAAAAGCGATGGCTGTCCGATGTGGCTGCATATAACTTGTTGTCCAGCAAAGTAGGGGTAACGATCACCCATGACCCTTTTGCATCAAAGCTCCATCGCTCACGTCCGGTATACTTGTTCAGACAGTAAATGTGGGAATCTCGGCATCCAAAATACAACAGGCTATCGGAAATAAGCGGTGATCCCTGGATTCCGATTTGATTGTAGTAAACAGTGTCGTTGCCAGTAGTAAAATTCCATATTTTTTTACCTGTGCTGAGATCAAGGGCGTACATGTTACGATCCCAACTGCCAATAAAAACCATTCCATCGTTTACAGCCGGGCTGCTATGCACGACATTACCCGTTTTGAAATGCCACAACTCTTCACCGTTCGTGGCATCCAGCGCGTATACATTACCGTTGCCGCTTCCAAAATAGATATGGCCATGAGCTATAGCCGGTGACGATTGATAAATGTCCCAATCATCAGTAATTAACTGATTGGCAGGCAGCAAACCGTGTATACCGGGTGCTTTATATTGCCCCTCCCCAGCTGTCTTAAATGTCCATTTCTTTGTGCCTGTCAGAGCGTCAACTGCGTAGAAGATGCCATCGTAGCTCGAAAAGAAGATCGTATTATTGTAAAATGCTGGCGTGGATCTTACCCGCCCGCGTGTGAAAAATTTCCAAATAAGGCTGCCGTTTTTCATATTAAGAGCGTACAGATTGCCATCATCAGCACCAACGTAAATCGTCCCTCGGTTAGCGATTGGGGATGAAAATACACGCCCATCCGTTTTGAATTTCCACTTTACCGAAGGATGTATTACGATATTCTGTCCCAGGAAAACTCCACTGTGATTTGTATCTCTCTTAAATTGTGGGTCATGTTCAGATGGCGGTGAACCACAAGCTGCTAACAAGGATAGAAAAATTACAATCCATCCCCGTGATGATTTTCTCCACATATATTCCTCCAATAAGGGTAAAAGAACTGGTTTAGCTTTTGGCTATGAAATTTTTCAGATGTTCAGCTATCCGTTCGGCCGCTTTCCCATCCCAATATTCCGGAATATTACCTTTTTTTGCATTCCCTTCCAGAACTGTTTTAATGCTATCGATGATCTTGTCTTTTTTGACACCGACAAGGTAGTTGGTGCCTTCAGTGATGGTAATGGGACGTTCTGTGTTTTCCCGTAATGTCAGGCATGGAATACCCAAAACCGTGCTTTCTTCCTGAAGACCCCCGGAATCGGTTATGACCATGGCGGCATTTTTCATGAGATTCACAAAGTCCAGATAGCCCAGTGGCTCGATATCCATAAACTGTTGCATGGATTCAAACCGGTCCTGGTAGCCGAATTCCCTGATATTTTTGCGAGTGCGTGGATGAATAGGGCAAATGATGGGCATATGTGCATCCAGATAAGAGAGTGCCTCAAGGATACCGCCCAGTACTTTTGGGTCATCAACATTGCTTGGACGATGAAGAGTCATCAATGCATATTCCCCGGTTTTGACCTTAAACTTTTCTTTTATCGTCGATTGATCTACTTGTGGTTGCAGTGCAAGCAACGTATCGATCATGCAGTTTCCGACAAACACAATCCCGCTATCCGGGTGTCCTTCTTTTGCTAACTGCTCGTCGGCATCGCGGCTGGTTGTATAAAGGAAATCGGAAATCGCGTCTGTAACCAACCGGTTGATCTCTTCCGGCATCTTCCGATCGAACGACCGAAGTCCCGCTTCAACATGAGCGAGCATGACGTGACATTTCTTTGCAACCATGGCACAGGCTGCCGTCGAATTCACATCACCCACCACAAGCACGAGATCCGGCTGTTGTTCCACCACGACTTCCTCAAAGGAGGTCATAATTCGGGCCGTTTGTTCGGCATGTGTTCCTGAGCCAACATTCAGGAAGATTTCAGGTGGATCGATCTGAAGTTCATCAAAAAAGATCTGAGACATTTTATAGTCATAGTGCTGACCGGTATGCACGAGAACAGGATCAAAATACGATGGCTCTTTTTTCAGCGCCTTCATTATAGGTCCTATTTTCATAAAATTCGGCCTGGCACCGGCCACACACATGATTTTAAACGGCATCGGCATTGTTGTTTTAATTTGTGAGTTTGATGAACTGATTAAAACCTAAAATCTATGATTTTGTCGTAGAATATCATAAGGACTTTCATTCGTTAACATTCAGGTTACCCCGGTCAACCGCCTGTCTATTATCGGATAAGGATAGCTTTACCATGTCCTTGTTCAGTTTTATAAGTAAAGATGATCTCACAGTCCGGTATTTTTCCCGGAAACGGTGGAAATTATTTTGCTGAGAGCTCATCCAGAATATGTGATAATTGTTCTGTTAGTGATTTGCGTGAGTATTCACTGGCCGATGTGGATGCAATGCCCAACTTATCCGACTTATGGGCAGTGTACAATTTCCGTAGTACGGATTTCATGCTATGAACATCTTCATATTTGACCAGGTATCCGAGCTTCTTTTCCCGGATGATAATGGCGATATCACTCTCCTCCGGTCCGATGCATAAAATGGGTCTTCTGGCAGCGATATATTCGAAAAACTTACCGGGCAATATACCTTTTGCATTTTTTGAGCGGTTCACAATCATCAGTAACACCGAAGCGCGATATTGTTCGAGGATAACCTCGTCATGAGGTATATAATCAATCTTGTCCACGCAATCTTCGATCTTCTTTTCGCGAACCGAATTAAAAACAGAGATATCAACGGATCCAACCAGCCTTACTTTAAGTTCTTGGGTTAGTTCGGGCTCCTCATCTTTTAGTTCGCTTATGGCATTCCATAAAACCTCAGGGTTTCGGGATGGCGGTATACTTCCGATATGAGAAATGGTAAAACCGGGGCCCGGTTCAGGTTGTGCTGCGGAAAAATCATCATCATCATAGCCGTTGGTAAGCAGATCTACTTTTGTTTTTGTCTGGGACTGAAAATCATCGCGCCATGTTGGACTGACCAACGTGACACGGTCCGCTTCATTCAGTACGGAAGTTTCGAGTTGATGATGTTTTCTATCGGCCCACCGGCTTAGCTTCAGATCCTCGTAGAAGTCTATATCTGTCCACGGATCTCTGAAATCGGCCAGCCACGGAATTTTGAGTTTTCGATGCACTCCGCGGGCAATGATATGCATTGAATGGGGGGGGCCAGTCGATACGATGACGTCAACAGGATGGTCATGTAAGTAATTAGCCAGAAATCTGGCCGATGGTCGGATCCAATAGCGTTTGGCATCGGGAATAAACAGGTTTCCCCTGATCCATACAGACAATGTTTCAGTGAGTTTCGGCTTGCTCTCTTCGGACAGGAACCCGGCCCCAATCCGCATGTCTTTATCTGCTCCGATGAACTTCTTGTAGATACTATAGGGTTCCCAAATCCTTGTTTTAATTATTTCAAGGTTATCAGGTACATCTTTACTCAGACCCGGATCGAGTGCCGGTGGTTCCGGGTTTTCGGGAGTGTATATCACAGGTTCCCATCCGAATTCACGCAGGTATTTTGAGAACTTCACCCATCGCTGAACGCCCGACCCTCCGCTGGGTGGCCAGTAGTACGTAATAATCAGAACGCGTTTACGACTCATCCTCTGAGGGTTGTTCTCCAACAGGGTTTATTCGGTAGTACTGCACCACGCCTATGATTCCAATGAGATATATTAGTATTGTCGCTATCCAGGCACTTGTGGTTCCGATCGTATAGGTTGAAGGATTGAATGTAAGAGTAATGGTATGATTACCAGCGGGAACCGAAAGGCCACGAAGTACATAATTGGTTTTTATGATCGGGATCTGCCTGCCATCAATAGATGCCTTCCAACCGGCGGGGTAATAGATTTCACTTAAGACAAGGAATCCGTCCGTCTTTCGGGTTGTTTTCAGTTCAATCTTACGAGGCCTGTAAGTTGTCACGGTAACTGTTGCGGTGCTGTCTGGATTATCTTTTAGATTATGAGCCCCCTGTACAACCGCATATTTGTGAGGATCAAAAGGTGATTTAATGTCATCCATCGCTTGCTGAGCAGAATTCGCATATACGAGCGAATCAACATAAAATGCCTTCGGCAGAACCCGTTCATTCTCGAAGACGATTCCATCCTTGCCACTGTATACTTTCTTGAAGCCCTGTAAGGAAATTTCCCGGTTCAGTGTAATGTAGCGGGTGTTTAGCATATCCATCACGCCCGTGTTGATTCCTTTAGGTCCATCAAACATGGCATGATTGATCAGATCCTGGTAATTCGACAGCTTTGCTCCGGTATAACCACCCAAAGAGGGATAGAAATATGCAGGAACAGCATTGTTAAAAGGATTCTCATTCATGGGCAGCACACGCCAAGACCAGAGTGAATCCGTCTTTACATGATTCTCAAGGTAGGTATCTATTGGTTTCTGCATCCGTTCAATGACCTGTTGCACGTCAAATGAGTCGGGAACCAGACTGCTGTCATCATAATAATGATTATCAATAGTCAACAGGTCAGCGGCTGTGATCAAAACTAAAAGAAGCGCAGCCAGGCTCACAGATATTCGGTTTGTATACGCTGCAATTATGAGAACGGCACCGATGATCACAAATAATAGGAACCGCAGGCTATCGTGGATTGCAAGGGTCTTTCGATTCGGGATAACCCGTTGCTCAAGGTACCGGCTAACTGCTTGCTGAACCTGCGGATTGTCGGGTAAAACCTGGTTTTGCTGAGCAACTTGCTGGGCGAGTGCCTCACGTTCTCCGGGTTTTTGGTAAGACAGAAACGAGTTGCTTGCTGTCAGCAATATGATGGCTAAAGCGATAACTATTCCAAGAGGCACCGCCAACTGGCGGGTTGTTCCATATTTTTTTGATGTTACTTGTTCAATTAGCCAGTCAAGTCCATAGACAGCAACAATAGAGAAGCTAAATTCCGTAACCATAAGCCACATCTCCGGTGCACGGAATTTGCTGAATAATGGTACATAGTCGAACATAAATCGGTTAAGGAACATGAGATGCTTGCCCAAGGCAAAAAGAATGGCAACAGCACCGGAAATAACAAAGACCCACTTTAACCGTCGCTCTGATTTAGCTATTCCCAGGATCACAAGCAGCAGGGTGATGGCTCCAAGATAATGTGGGCCACTGGTAAATGATTTAGGACCCCAATAGGTACCCGCAGATGATGATCCCCCCAGAAGACCGGGTACGGCATAGGTAAACAATTCACCCCATCCCTGGGACCACTGGAAGGCATATCCTAAACCAAGACCGGACGTTTTGTCTATGGCAGATCCGCCACGAATAGTATAATGAGCGAATTCACTAATGCTCAGATAAGGCTGTAAATTAGCAAGAACGGCAATGATGCCGGCGCCAACAATCAAGCCCGTAACTTTACCGATTTCAGGGAGATTCTGGTTTTTATATGCCTGGTAAAGATCATACAACCACCAAATGCTCATCAGATATACAAAATCGTAGGTCACCTGTGGGTGGCTTGCTCTCAGCTCGAGGGTCAACGCAAGGGCAAACACAAAAAAGGCCAGCCATCGGTTAACTTTTGAGCGTGTCAGCAGCCAATAGCCTATCAATACCCAGGGCATGATCATATAGGCATAGAACTGAGTGTTATGTCCCGCTCCAATAAGGATAGGTATATAGGTTGTAAAGCCGATAATTATAGCTCCCAGGGTTGCAGAAAGCGGCTTTATGTCCTGCAGGATCAGGAAAAGATAGACTCCGGCAAGAAGGATCCAAAACTGTGCGGCAGGAAAAATACCCCCGAAGAAAAGGAATACAAGAGTATCAAGATTGGGAACGGCTTTCTTAAAGCTGATGAGAAAGGCCGGCATCCCGGAAAACATGTTGGCATCCCACAACGGTTCATTGTGGTACTGTTGCCTGGCCTGGATGATAGCCTGTGACCCGGCACGCCACTGCACGATGTCGCTGCCAACGATCGTCTTATTCCCGATCACCGTTTGATGGAAAAGGATGGCCGGCAGGATAAAAAGAAAAAGCAGACAAATGATATGTCGTGTCTTAAGTGGCAGCCGATCCCAAAAAAAAGATTTCGGGGCAGGTTTTTGGCGTGCTTTGGACATAATTTACTCGATGACTTTGGGAACTCTGAAGTAGTCTGTGTCTGCATCGGGTGCGTTTCGCAGGGCATCTTCATGATCTAACGGGGCCCCCGCCTTGTCCACCCGGAATTCGGTTTGCAGCTCGGTAATATGATCTAATGGAGGTACATCCGAAGTATCCACTTCATTTAACTGATTGATATACTCCAGAATCTTGCTCAGCTCGCCGGAGAGTTTTTCCTGCTCTTCGTCGGTAAAAATAAGCCGCGCAAGATTAGCTATATATGCTACTTCTTCTTTAGATACAGCCATAAGGTTAAATCGGTTGAAAATTGAGAACTGTGGCCTTGAATTTAACAAAGATTTAGCTAAACACTAAAACGAGTTGCAGGTTGTCGGTTGCGAGTTTCGGGTTAACCAGCAACCCTGATTCCTCAAAATCCTTATTACCTTATTTCCAAATCTTGCTTGTTTTGGTTTGACGATTATGCTCCCTGTTCGTATTGTATATCAAGTTGTAACAGGAATGTTATTATGTTGCATGATACGCAAAAAAGTTGCTGTCAAAAATTCATCCGGAATACACGCGCGGCCAGCCTCTAAACTGGTCAAGCTGGCTTCAAAGTTTAAGTCGGATTTTTTTATATATATGTATGGATATAAAATAAATGGTAAGAGTATTTTGGGAGTTATGACGCTTGCCGCTGAACAAGGTGCCGAGCTGGAACTCGAGACATCCGGACCTGATGAAAAAGAAGCGATGGGTGCCATTGAAGATCTGATAAACAGCGGATTTGATGAAGAATAACAGACTTTCGTTTTAAGGCTGGAAGCCTATGGAATCAACAGATAATGATATTCGGGAATCGATAATCGAGGGGTTGGCTGCCTCACCTGGTGTTGCAATAGGTTCGGCTATTGTGATCCAGCGCCGTGCTGTACAGGTGAAACCCGAAAAAGTCGAGGTCAGGCAGGTGGATGACGAACTGACGGCCTTTAACACTGTTAGGGATGGCACGATACGTGATCTGAAATCGTATGATATCTCCGACACAAGCAGAAATTACGGCGATGCGACAGAGATACTTGAGGCGCAGATTGAAATTGTTAAAGATCCGGATCTTCATCGGTCGGTTTGCAAGTATATAGAAAAAGATCATTACAAGGCAGATTATGCGGTCTGCCTTGCGTTCGACCAATATCTGAAGGTCATAGAGAAGTCGGGGAATCAACTGTTGATTGAACGGCTTGTTGATGTCCGGGATATTCGGGACCGACTGATCAAGCGTATTCAACGCCACCGGCCCGGGTTGCACCTGGCGGGAAATACGGTTGTGGTTAGTGAAGAGATCAGCGCAACAGAAGTGATTGAATATGCTCGTGACGGGGTTCGGGCAATTGTCTCAGACAGAGGCGGTTTGACGTCACACGCAGTAATCATTGCAAATTCACTAGGTGTTCCGGCCGTTGTAGGAACACGAAGTGCATCGCGTCAAATAGCGACTGGAGACCCTCTGATTGTTGATGGCAAGCGTGGAAAAGTCATTCTCAATCCCGAAGTGGAGACGCTTGAGCGGTACAAACGGCTTCTAAGTCGGATCAGACGGGAAGAAGAAGAGATGACGCGTATCATTGAGGTGCCGTCAAAAACCTTATCCGGCGAGTCGTTTCGGCTTCAGGCAAATGTCGAGTTTGCAGAAGAACTGGGTAATGTTGTAAGATATAAAGCTATGGGCATTGGACTGTTGCGAACAGAAGCATTGCTGCTGGCTGATCGGTATCACGATGGACTGGAAGAGATGCAGCGTCAGCTTTATAAAAAGAGTATCGACTCAGTAAGCAATGATATCGTGACAATTCGTCTGTTCGATATCGGTGGGGATAAGTTCATTGAGGATGCCAGCAATGAAGTCAATCCATTTCTTGGGTGGCGTGGCGTCCGGTATTTACTCGACAATAAACGCCTTTTGGACGTCCAGCTAAAGGCTATTCTTGAGATGGCGGGACAGAATCCCGGGAAGGTTCGGATTCTGGTTCCCATGGTCAGTACAATAGAAGAATTGCAGCAAGTAAGTCTGGATATTGATGATATTCAGAATCAGTTGGAAGGGGATGGTAAACCGATCGATAAGGATGTCAGGGTCGGTATCATGCTGGAAGTACCAAGTATGGTGCTGCTTGCTGATCGGGTGGCAAAATATGTGGATTTCTTCAGTATCGGGACCAATGACCTCACGCAATATACCCTGGCGGTCGACCGTGGCAACACGCGCATCTCAAAGCTATATCAGCAGATGCATCCATCACTCTGGAGTCTCATTCATATGGCAACTGAGGCGGCAAGAAAGAATGGAGTGGGTATTTCCGTCTGCGGGGAACTTGCTGGCAAACCTTTTGCAGCATCCGTTCTTTTGGGGCTCGGGATTACGGAATTAAGTATGGCCCCGGCGGCAATACCAGCCGTAAAAAAAGTGTTAGTTAATCAGACGATGTCCTCAATGCAGGAGTTGGCGCAAAAAGTGCTGAAGGCTGCTACGATGGACGATATAACACAAATAATGAACGGTTGGGAACAGGAATTTAAGAATATGGAATAGCAAGTTTAATGGTCTCACTAACACAAAAGAAGATAGCTGCGGTCGATTCGGAAAATATGTTTAAGCTGGTCCGGGATTTTCCAAACCACTGGCAGAAAGCAATGTCTTATTCCAAAGATCAGGGAATAAAAGTGGATATTTCGAGGGTGCGGAATATTATGATTTCCGGGATGGGGGGGTCCGCAATTAGTGGTGATCTTATCGGTGCTTATGTCGAGGATCGTTTACCAATTCCACTAATTGTCAACCGGCATTACAGACTGGCTAATTGGGTGAGGGAGGATACATTGTTTATTGGATGCAGTTATTCCGGAAATACGGAAGAGACCTTAACGGCAACAAATGAAGCCCTTGGCCGGGGCGCCCAGGTGATTGTGATGACCTCTGGCGGTGCGTTACTGGACCTGGCGCAAAAACGTGATCTGCAGTATATAAAGATTCCCGGCGGGCTGCCACCCAGGGCAGCTTTGGCTTATAAATTTATTCCCCTGTACCAATTTTTCCGTAATGTCGGGTTTATTGAAGAAGACGACAACCCGTTTTCGGAGACCTTAAACCTGTTGCTTGAACAAAACCAAAGCTATCAAAACTTCGAAGAGAATGAGGCCCTTTCTCTGGCTGAAACAGTGAAAGATACCTTATGTGTCATTTATTCCGACGGTAAATTGATGGCCCCGGTAAATGTACGATGGCGAACACAGTTTGAAGAAAATGCCAAAACATTATGTTATGGTGGTGTGTTGCCCGAAATGAATCACAATGAGATTGTCGGATGGGAAAATGTCGCCCATCTGACAGGTCGGCTTAGCGTTATTTTTCTTCGGGATAAGGAAGACGATCCCAGGGTTACAAAACGAATCAATGTAACAAGGGAAATTATCGAAGAGAGCGCGGCCTCGGTCCATACCTTTCGCAGCCGGGGTGAGTCAAGAATGGCAAGGATGTTTTCTTTAATCCAGTTTGGTGACTGGGTGAGTCTTTATCTTGCTCTCATAACAAATACCGATCCGACCCCAATTGTCCGCATCGATCTGTTAAAACGGAAACTTGCCGAAGTTTGAAAGGACGGGGTAACGGTTCTGCATTAAATGTGATATAATTTCATTACCACCTGAAGTCGCAATACTATAAGATAATATTTTAAAAAAATTTAACCTTAAATTCCCTTATGTATAACAATTTAAACTTGGAACCGTTTACAACTTGATTTTATTTTTTGTATTAATTCTTTTTGTGTAACTATTTAAGTTTTTTAAATAGATTTATCTAAATAAATTTAGGCATATGTTGTTTTGTATTAAAAATATAAATATTATATTTCGGATAATAATAACTCAAAACCAACCTATTTACCATGATCAGCAAAGTCTTCACCCCTAAACGTACGGTCTGTAAAGTGACCTTTAATGTTCCTGCAGAATGGGCCAAAAAGGAAGTGGCTGTTGTAGGCGATTTCAACGATTGGGATCCAAAAGCAGACAAATTAAAGAAGAAAAACGGGGCATGGGAAGGTACTGTTCGTCTTCAGCCTAATAGCGAAGTTCGGTTCCGTTATTTTATTGATGGCAATAACTGGGCCAATGACGATAAGGCCGATGATTATGTACCCAACAGCTATGGAAGCGAAGATTCCGTAATTAAAATTGGAGAGTAACACGCGCTCTTTTTTTACTTCGCTGAAATGTGTATGATAAAGGTCTCAACATGAGACCTTTTTTATTATGAAGAACGGCCTGATCAAAAAGTTGGGCAACAAGGAGCTGTTCCAGGTTGCCACCTTTCGGACGTTGTGGATGTGCGAATGGCTTGGACAAGATTTCCGGTATTTTGGTGAAATCGACTCCACGAATTCGTATATCAAACGTTTGAAGTCAGATGATGTCTCCCACGGGCTGGTTTGTCTGGCGGAATATCAAACCGGGGGGCGCGGACAGTATAATCGTCCTTGGATTTCGGAGGCGGGTAAAAATCTTATGTTCACTATGGTCTTTAAGCCCGCCACTAAATACCGTCTTTTTTCGCTTTCCATGGTAACTGCCCACGCTATCGCGGAAGTGATCGAACCGAAGATAATGAAACCTGTCCGTATCAAATGGCCCAATGACTTATACGTTGAAGACAGAAAACTTGGCGGAGTTCTGACGGAAAGTATTTTCAATGGCAACGTGCTGGATCGCCTTATTATAGGTGTCGGATTGAATATTAACCAGGGATCATTCCCGATGACGGCAGGAGCTAATCCAATTTCTTTAGCTGAGACTACGGGGAGTTTGTTTAACCGGGAATCCTTATTGGCACAGATTCTCCAAAATATGGAGCGTTGTTACCTGTCATGGGAAAGAAATGATTCTGAATTGATTAAAAGCGTCAACCGCCGCCTGATTGGTTATGGCCGGCAGGTAAAGCTGACTATAGATGGAAAGCTCACTGAAGCTCCCTACAAATTACTCGGAATGGATGAAAACGGCCATCTGGTAGTTCTTGATGAAGAGATGGATGTGATCACATTTACCTGGCAACAAGTTCGTGTGGTCGATGGTACGTGAGAGAGTGCAACAGATCCTCGATGAATGTGATATTTCTGGTGAAGAACGTTTGGTCGTCGGGGTGAGTGGTGGTGTTGATTCAATGGTTTTACTGCATTTGCTGCATAGCCTCGGACAGCCGTTAGTCATCGCCCATGTCAACTATCATAGAAGGG